>JAZNWO010000078.1:0-2746 GCA_045593365.1 Candidatus Avelusimicrobium sp. | reverse complement strand
GGCCACTAAAAGCATAATACTAAAAATAAGTCCGTAAATATTAAGCGAAAAGGTTTTCTTCATCTTACTTATATTATACAAAACCTGCCCGCCCATCGTAAAAACAGCTTAACATGAGGTGCTACGCGGCGGCGCCGCCTTACGTAACCGGTTTGTCTGTTTGCCGTGCGTATGTTTTCAGTAAGCCGGAAGCCCTTTGTAAATGCGGGACGGTCACTACATATTAAACTTTACTAACAAAACAAACAGCATTTATGCTATAATATAACGTGCCTGTTAGGTAGCGGCACAAGATAAGCGGCGCACTAGGCAGTTAAGTTGCTGCCAGGTTTAGCGGTTAAACCCTCCGCTTATACGGCTATAGCACCGGGCAAAGCAAACCTTCTGCCCGCTTATAAGAGAGTAAGTTCTCTCTTATAATGTTAGCATAGCAAATTTTGTTATAAATGTCAAGTTATTTATAGGCCTAATAAATACTCTCCTATTTTACGAGGAAAAAACAAATGAATAAATTTGAAAAAACCCTAATGATGTGGAACCATGGAGTTTTTCGCGGTGCGCAAGCTAAGTTAGCAAAAGCGCTGCATGTTTCTACCGCCACCGTCGCCCTCTGGGCTACCGGCAAGCGCAACCCTTCCAAGGGGTATATAGCTATGATGGCCAAACTGTTTAATTTAGACGAGTACGAAGTGTTACGTCTGTTTATGCCCGGCGCGTATCAGGAGCCTACGGTCTCCCCCAATATACTGCGGGAAACCCCAACGGATTTTATTTACAATACTGACACCGAATCACTCCCCCCGCAAAGCAACAGCGTGGTGCTGCCGTGCTTAGCCGCCATTCCGGCTTCCTTCCCCGATTATGACCCGGCCGACGTGATTGAGTGGTGGACGTTGCCGCGCCGCTATACACGCGGGGCCAAATATTTAATCCCTTACACCGAAGGCAATCCGTCCCCCGCAACGGCACGCGAGGACTTGTATCTCATCAAGCCGGAAACCGAATTTTTGGACGGTAAAATAATGCTGGTAAAAGTAAAAGGCAAGTATTTAGTCAAACGGGTTTACCGAGAAAACGGCCAAATTGTACTCTACGAACAGGACCATACAAAATACAAATCCTTTTCTGTTAAACAAATAATTCCCGTCGGGTTAGTCGTCCGAAAAATAGTAGATATACAATAACCCCTTGACAAGAAACTAAACTCGCTTATACTAATAGTAGCCGGAGCGATGAAGTCTTTTGGCTCTTGGGAGTGACAAAAGAACTGTGCCTTACGTTAGACGTGCCAAGTGTGCGGCTAGGGCTGTGCACAGAAGCGGTGAAAAATACCCGTAACGGGATTGTTGGTTGAAGGACCGTGTTTCACGAGCCCGGTTCTTTGCTTAACAGCAGGGAAGGGACAACCGGGAGGTGGAATCGGCAACCGGCAGTTACGCCGGGGGATGTCCCCACCGAAACAGCTCGGCAAGTACTATGAAACAAGCGATTAGATAACCCCCGTGTTAAGAAAACGCGGGGGTTATTTACTGCGCACTTTTGCAAAACCTGCCACCCGGGGTGCTTGCCGCACGGACGTTTCCGCGCCTTCCGATTGACCCGCCAACACTTCCGCAATAACCCGCGAAGCCGAACGCAATAAATAAAGTCATCCCGTACTTGATACGGGATCTTCAACGCTTGCCGTTTATTAAATAAAGATTTTTCTTTATTATTTATAACAACATGCGTGGAAGATTCCAAATCAAGTTTGGAATGACTCCTTTTTTATAACGAAGAAAAGCCCCCGGGCGAGAATTCCCGGGGGTTGAAGTATTAGTCTTTGGGCAGCCCATACGCTGCGTTAGCGCTGCGCCATGGGCAAATTGGTTTTAGGCGGCGTTAGTTAGCTGATGTAGCTACACCATTATACGCCGTGCACTCCCCGGTAGATGTGTTTAAATTGCTACCACTGCAATATTGCTGGGCTATCTGCTTGCCGTTGTCATCATACGTATAGACATAGCTGGTCCCGCTATACGCCGTACAGTTCCCGCTGCTATCCACACTGCTGCAAGTCCGCTCCGATAGCTGATTGCCATTGGCGTCATACGTGTAGTCATAACTTTGACCAGTATAATACGCCGTACAGTTCCCGCTGTTATCCACACTGCTGCAAAACCGACTAGTCAGCTGATTGCCATTCGCGTCATACGTCCAGTTAGCACCACTACTATATGCCGTACAGTTCCCGCTGCTATCCACCCTGCTGCATTGCCGCTTAGTCAGCTGATTGCCATTGGCATCATACGTGTAGTCGGTACCATCGTTCTCATACGCCGTACAGTTCCCGTTGCTGCTATCCACTGTTTTGCATTGCCGAACCGTCAGCTGATTGCCATTCGCGTCATACGTGTAGGCAGCACCACCACTATACGCCGTACAGTTCCCGCTGCTATCCACACCGCTGCAATACCGCTGCGTCAGCATATTGCCATTCGCGTCATACGTGTAGTCAGCGTTACCAGAACTTTTATACGCCGTACAGTTCCCGCTGCTATCCACACTGCTGCACAACCGCTTCGTCAGCTGATTGCCATTGACGTCATACGTGTAGTCATAACTATTACTAGCATTATACGCCGTACAGTTTCCGCTGCTATCCACACTGCTGCATTTCCGCTGCGTCAGCCGATTGCCATTCGCATCATACGTGTAGTCATAGCTACTACTAGCACTATACGCCGTACAGTTCCCGCTGCTATCC
>JAZNWO010000077.1:0-29260 GCA_045593365.1 Candidatus Avelusimicrobium sp. | reverse complement strand
AATAGCATTTTTTAAGGAACGAATGCGAGAGATACAGGAGCATTACCCCGAGATTTGGATAAAGGAGCAAAATCACGACCGCGACCATGTACACCTAATGCTAACTTTTCCAAAGTCGGATCGTAGCCATGTCGTTCTGTGAGCCAAGGAGTTGATAATATGCCTTGTCTTCCTAAGACGCTTGGCCTCCGACTTGTTAGCATTAGGTGTACATGGTCGCTGTCGTGATTTTGCTCCTTTATCCAAATCTCGGGGTAATGCTCCTGTATCTCTCGCATTCGTTCCTTAAAAAATGCAAAAGTCCCCTCGTTAAATATTTTCTTACGGTATTTGGTCGGAAGTACTAGGTGGTACGTACAATCATACACACAGTTGCTTTGTCTTCTAAACTCTCTCATACATTTATTTTAGCAAGAAGATTTAGGGACTTGCACTGTATCCCCCGGCTTACGCCGGGGGAATTGTGAGAAGTAGTATTAAAACAACGACTAACAGCTCTATTAGCGTAAAAGCACGACTTTTCATATACTTCCCTCCTTTTTTTTATTCCAACATAAGAAAAGTGTACCAAAAAAAAAAAACAAGTCAAGGGCAACTTTCACTTTTCCCAATTTTTCCAGCAAATTCCCCTCTAGAAAGTCCATTAGACAGGGCAGTCCCATAACGTATTTTTCCCCTTGCCCAAACTGCCAAAAGTGTTTATAATAAAGGTAGCGGCTTGTGCCGTTTTACCGGGCATATCGCCGCGGCATTTCATACAAAGGGGGCAGCCTATGCAGCCAACAAAAATGAAACAGCTTAGGATTTTCGTCAGCAGCACCGATGTAGTGGACCACCACTTATTTTATGAGGGCATTATCCGCCGTGCCAAAAAATTTGGCTTACAGGGGGCTACTGCCGTAAAGGGACGCATGGGATACGGCATTAGCAGCGAACTACATAATTCGCGTTTTTTTGAACTGGTGGAGAAATTTCCTATTATCGTTGTGATAATTGACCAGCCGGAGAAAATAGAAGGCTTTTTAAAGGAAATTTTGCCCTGGCTGGAATCCCAACCAAAGGGATGTTTAGTCAGCACGCAAGATGTAGAAGTTTTCTTATCCAAGAAAGGTGATACCAAAAAATAAAAACCTTTTGCACCAAAGAGCCCGTTCCCCGGGCTCTTTTTAGGTCTAAAGACCTAAGTCACTTTGGGTCTAAGGTCTCTTGTTTCATGAGGCACAACTTTCTTATACTAATAGGGTAGAAATTTTACAAAACCATATTCAGGAGCCAGTATGTACAATAAAACAACCGCCACTGTTTTAATGTGTTTTTTACTTGCAAGTAGCTCTGTATTTGCCGCCCCGCAAGACTCCCGTCCGCTGTCAGAAGTACAGACACAAGCAAAAGAAGACTTAGCTACCTTACAAAACAATTATCAAATCCCTACCGATAAATTATTTACGGAGCTGCCTGCCCTTTTTCCGTGGATTTTGATGCGCAAATCAGATGTAGCCTCTTTACAAAAACGCCTGATTCAAGCCGAAAAACAAGCAGATGCCGCTGAAGAACGAGCGGTGGCGGCCGAACTAAGAACCCACCGGGCGGAGAAGTGGCTGACAATTTTACAAGACGAGGCAAAAACACTTCACAACGAAATTATTTTCCAACGTATTGAAAATGAGACGACCCGTTCCAATATGCTACACTTAGCTGAATTTTCGGAATTAAATAAATTTCAACGGACAAACGCTTACAAAAATCTAATTGATGTCAGTAGTGCTGCTGAGACAAAATTCACTTGGGAAATGGAACAAATTTTAAATGCTATGGAAAAAGGGGATAAAGACACTTTTGATTGGTTTATCAAATTTCTGAAAGGAAATCCTAAAGGCCGTTTTGTTAACTCCCGCACGGGAGCCACCTTTTCTCGCATTGCCAATGAAATGTTTCAGGATTACCAGCGCAATGGATATAGTAAGAATATGATAGAAGGCACCTTAGTGAAACTGGATGAATTGCTCTGCTCTAAACCAATTATGCACCGGTACGCAGGCAATTTATCGCGGGCTTTGAGCAAAACTCTCTTGACGCGTGCCGGTTTATTATCCGGAGGACTTTTACTCATAAGCGGTCTGACCGCTCACGCCCAACCGCTACACTCCACTATGGCTGAGCGCCTGCATCAAAATTTTAAGTTGTTTCTGGAGGCTACTCCCGAAGAATTGCGGGAAATTGAACAAGACAGCGAAGCCTCACAAGCTTGCCGAGATATGGCGCAAGCCATTTCTTTTGCTGCCCATAGCGAGGATGAAGCCACACAAGCTATCCTTAGCCAAACATCAGCCAATCACCGCCGCGCCCAACAAGCCAAACAGGAAATAAATCTTTCGCTGCGGCGTCATTCGGCACTTGCTCATTAAATAAGTTTGTTTCAGTTTTTCCCCCGCCCGCAGCAATTCGGCGGGGGGTTTTATTAGCCGGACCCGAGAAAATGGTATAATGGAATTATGATAGACAGAACCAAACGTTTAGAAGCCCTTTTCCTGCAAGAAATTAATACCATTATCACCAAAATGACCGCTGCCGGTAATTTTGGCGGTTTTGTGACGATTACTGCGGTGCGCGTAGCCAAGGATTTATCTGTAGCTAAAGTATATTTTTCCGTTTTTGGCAGTCCGGAAGATAAAAAGAAAACTCAAGACCAACTTGCACTGCTGCGCAAAGAATTAGGAGCCCTGCTGCGCCACCGTTTACATTTAAAACGCATCCCGTCTTTTAGTTTTGAATATGATGACACCCCCGAACAAGCCAGCCGGGTGGAAAGTATTTTTAAAATTATTGAAAAAGAAAAAAAACATGAATAAAATCACCTCCTTAGAACAAGTATGGCAAGGCATTTTAAAAGGCCAAAACTTTTTTGTCGCCGGGCACTTAAATCCGGACGGGGATTCCTTGGGCTGCACACTAACCGTCTGCTCTGTTTTAGAACGCCTTGGCAAAACAGCATACGCTTACGCGGCTCCCGCCATTGGTACCGATTTATTATTTCTGCCCGGATTGCAAAAAATCCATCTAAATGAATTGCCGCAAAAACCACAATTTGATACCGTCATTTTATTGGAATGTTCGGACCGTACACGCGGCGGCGACTTGGAAAATGTTCTGAACAATGCAAAAACCATCATCAATATAGACCATCACCTCGTCAGTGATGCCTATGGGCATATTAATCATATTGACTCCACTGCTTCGTCCACTGCGGAAATTATTTTCCAATTGTTTGAAAATTCCCGCCAGCCTTTGCAGCCTACCGCGGAGGAAGCAACTTGTTTGTATACAGGACTCGTTACCGATACAGGACGTTTTTTACACACCAATACCACCGCCGAAGCTTTGCGGGTAGCCTCCGCTTTAGTGGCGTGTGGAGCTGATGTCAATAAAATTAACCAGGTAATTTACTTCACCAAATCCTATACAGAATTAAAACTGGTAGGCCGAGCCTTGGAAAAAATGCAGCTTCTTTTTCAAAATAAATACAGCGAAATTATTCTTACGCAAAAGGATTTTGAACCACTTAATGCCGTTCCTTCGCAAACCCAGGGAATCGTCAGCCAACCCACCATGATACCCGGTGTAGAAATCTCCGCCTTGATTAAAGAGGAGCCGGATAAAGTATCGGTAAACTTGCGTTCCCGAAATAAAATTGATGTTAGTGCTATTGCCCAGGTTTTTGGCGGCGGCGGACACGCACGGGCAGCAGGCTTTAAAGTGACCGGAAAACCGGTGCAAGAAGTTGCCCAGGCACTTGCTCAAGAAGTCAAAAAAGTACTTGCTTCGCATGAATAATTATTCCTCTTTAGCTGCGGCCGGGAATCAGTTACCAAGCGGGCTTTTGTTAATAGATAAACCTAGTGGTTTTACCTCTAACGATGTGATAGCTGTTGCCCGCAGGGCTTTACATACTAAATGTATCGGACACAGCGGCACGCTAGACCCTATGGCTACCGGATTGCTAATTTTGCTGGTACAACGCCAAGCTACCCGGCTGCAAAGCCAATTTTTAAAATTGGACAAATGTTACCGTGCTAGTCTTACCCTCGGAACAGGTACTGATACTTGGGATGCGCAAGGTACTATCACCGAAACCCTACCTGTTCCGGTGTTAACCTGGTCCGATATTCAGTCTGCAACCCGGCAATTAACCGGGGATATTGAGCAACAAATTCCTCCTTTTAGTGCCAAAAAAATTAACGGCCGCAAAATGTACGACTTGGCCCGCGAAGGTACTCTCGTACAGGACCGCTTTAGTACGGTAAAAATTTTTGCTTGGAAGGATTTAGCTTTTGACGGGAAACGCACCCTTTCTTTCACCTTACACTGTTCCTGCGGTACATATGTACGTTCTGTCGCCCGCAAGCTGGCTATTTTATTAGGAACTACAGGTCATTTAACGGCTTTACGTCGTTTATCTATCGGTTCCTTCTCTGTTGAAAATGCGTTTGACGGGAATAAACTTAAAACCACACCGTGTGAAGAAATTGTAAAATTTCTACAGGAACCTGTTTTATGAAGAAAAAACGAATAATTACTATAGGTACCTTTGACGGAGTACATTTAGGGCACCGGGCACTTTTTACACGCTTAGAACAGTTGGCGGTCTTACATCAGCTTAAACCGCTGGTACTTTATTTTCCCTATCCGCCCAAAACCCTTTTATCTGCGGCACCCGCTATGACCGTACTATCTACTCCGCCTGAAAAAAAATTCTTACTTAAACAGATTTTAGGAAATACAGATTGCGAGGAACTTAATTTCCAAATCTACCGCGAGTATACACCGGAACATTTTTTTAAAAAAGTGTTGCTAGGAAAATATAATTGCGGCGGGTTACTCGCCGGACCAGATTTTGCATTCGGTAAAAACCGTCAGGGAACTGACGCCTGGTTAGAACAGAAGTGTATGCAGGCTGACATTCCGTTCGAAATATTGCCTTTTTACGACGGGAAACAAGGCGAAAAAATTGCTTCCTCTTTAATCCGCAAATTGCTTGCCGATGGTCAATTACAGGCAGCACAAAACCGTTTAGGCCGACCCTACAGTTTACAAGGACGTGTAGTACCTGGAAAACAACTCGGGCGTAAGATCGGATTTCCCACTGCAAATTTGGACGTTAATTTTTACAAACTTTTACCGCTAGGTGTATATGCCGTGCGGGTGCGGGTAGGACACAACTGGCATACAGGTATTTGTAACATCGGCTACCGTCCGACAGTAAATACAATTTACGCCCCTGTACCGCTAGCGGAAGTACATATTTTAGATTTCAAGAAGTCCATTTATGGCCGTCTCCTGGATGTAGTCTTTATAGAAAAAATTCGCGGTGAGATAAAATTTGATAATTTAGAATCGCTTAAAAACCAACTGGAAAGAGATAAACAGGCCGCGCGGAAATTAATGGATTAATGTATCTGCAAAAAATCCCCGCCCTATTCTTAGAAGCGGGGATTTTTTTAGAAAGGCACTCTCACTTTTTATTGGATTTCTTAGATTCAAATGCTTTTTGTTTTAATTTAGAACTAAATCCTGACGGAATAGTCGCTTGTTTCAATATATCCTTGGTGGAAACATTCGCCCTCTCCGCCTCTTGTTTTTTAGCAGCAGCCATGGCATCTTTTTGTGCAGCGTTCTCATCCTTAGTACCTAATCCCGCTTCTCCGGCGCCTAGTTTGGCCGATTTGGGAGTGTCCGGTGTGGTCAATTTCTTTGCATCCTTATAAGAAGGTTTATAACTGCCACTTTCTGCTGAAGCACTTTTCTTTCCACCCGAAACAGCCATGGTACTAGATTCCGTCGGTTGCGTAGTAGGATGAGTCACCGCAACGGTTGTAACCGGATGTGCTACTTGCACCACTGTATTGGGATGTTGAACCGATACATTTGTTGTAGGTTTGGATACAACAGTATTGGTGCGCGGCATATGTCCGGCTCCTGGTGTTGTCGGATGTGTGACTGCCACTTGAGTAGTCGGCGCGGCAATTAAACCAATACTTAGCATACACAAATACACACTCAAAAATTTTTTCATACTCTTTCCTCCATAAATAGTATACTGATGCTTGTTTTTTTGTCAAGTTTCTTTAACGGAAAATTTCCGTTACCCGTTCAAAAATACCATTACACCATGCAATCGTCATACCATAATTACTTACCGGAACTCCGGCACGCGCCAGGCGTGTTACCCGGTTTAAAATTTGCGCCCGTGTTACCATACACCCGCCACATTGTACTGCAAACTGATAGGCAGACAAATCAGACGGCAGTGCGTCCAAATTAGACAGCGTATGAAATACTAATTTTTTCCCGGTCTTTTGCTGCAGCCAATTAGGAATCTTCACGCGCCCGATATCATCACATTTGTTTACGCTATGGGAACAAGATTCCAATACCAACACTTTATCTCCGTCGCGCAGCTGTGCTATTTGGGGCGTACTTCGCAAAAACAAATCGAAATCGCCTTTCAAACGTGAAAATAAAATACTAAAACTGGTCAGCGCAATATGCGGTGGCACAATTGCATTTACCTGCGCAAAGGCCTGGGAATCGGTCACAACTAATTTCGGAGTATGCTTCTGCAGCCACCCGGCTAATTGCAACGGCTGCAACACAATAGCAGTTGCGTGTAAATCAAGCAGTCCGCGCAGTGTTTGCACCTGCGGCAAAATCAGCCTACCCTCGGGAGCAGAGCCGTCTATCGGCGTTACCAACACAACCTCATCTCCTGTCCGCACAAATCCGCCAAAAATATCCTCGTGGCCGCAAGCACTGGGCGGCAAATGACGAATGATGGCTTCTATTAAACCGGAATTATCTGCTTGCTTGCAGGAAAAAGGCACTACCTCCATTCCCCCCTGCTGTTGCGGTACTTGCGGAAATAAATCCAGTTTGTTATGTACGACAAAAAATGGAATATGGGCATTACGGAAATAATCCGCCAGTTCTTCTTCCGGGGCTCCAAATTCGCCTGCATATACCAATATTGCCAAATCCACCTGAGACAGTACCTCACGCGTTTTGGCAACACGCTGCACACCTAACTCGGAGGTATCATCCCAACCTGCCGTATCCACCAAGGTGACTGGACCAATGCCTAAAATTTCTATGTTTTTTTTGACGGGGTCTGTCGTTGTACCTGCCACTGCGGAAACCAGTGCACTCTGCTGCCCACTAATAGCGTTAATGAGTGAACTTTTACCTACATTCATCCGTCCAAAGATACCAATGTGCGGCCGATTAAGTTTTACCATAAAAAGATTATAGCAAACCCACATATTGCCTGCCCAGGACTTTATTAGGTAGTGAAACAGATGGTGAAAAAGCAGTAAAATTCCTCAAAAACTTCTGCTGATTCCTAACTCTAAGCGGCTACGTTCATATTCATAATTAAACACGTTAGAGGTACGTTTATTGTAAATGTAGTTAAGAGTCGGAGTGATGTTATAAACACGCAATAATTTACTGCTCAAGGACAGATATATTCCGCACATCACATCCTTGCGCTTCCATTGTTCTACCCCACCTTTTCCATTCACAAAATAACGTCTGTCCCTGTATTGACTGACCGAAAAATTGGGTTCAACATATATTATAAACCCCCAAGGTAATTCGCGCCCATAGCCTACTCCGTAATTTTGCCGCCAATAACTATTCCATTTGTAGCGGCTGTCCTCATAAGAAACACCCGCTGACAACGTCATATAACTATAGTTATTTAAGCTGTAAACCAGGCGTGCATAATTAGCGTAATTGTGGCTGTTAAAAACCTGATACTCACGTATATTGTAATTAATCTTATTGTAGCTAAAACGATCGTAAAAGGAAAGTTTTCGGGATAAATCTGTAGACATTTCCGCATAGGCCCCTGGGGCGTAGTTATAACGGTGTTCATCATTCCATTGTTGACGATAACCTACCCCTATACTATATTCTGCGAAATCCGTTACATATCTCGGTCCCAAACTGCTGCCTATTCCCCAAAAAGAATATTGTTTATCTTGATAATCTATAGCATCTACCGTCAAACGGCTTTTAAGCCCCCAGGAATCTGTAAACTTATAAATATATTCCAAACTTGCTAACCCTTGGAAACCGATATCAGTCTCCGCATTATCTAATTCCCGGCAAATAGGTATTCCCATAAAGTTCAAACAACTTAACCGCCTGCCCGAAACAGTATTAACATTTGTATCCGGAGTTATTCCGACACTAACATAAATTCCCCAGGATTTTCTTCGGCGGATTACATCTAATAAATTAAAAATATCGTTCCGGACTTGTGGTGGAAGTTCTTTTTCTGCCAATACAAGACGCAAGTTATAACGGGCCTTATCATCCTCCTTCATAAGAAAATAAACATATCCCAATTCCAACCGCACCTGAATCAAGGAAGGATTATCAATTAGTATTCTACGGTAAATAGCAGCCGCTTGACTATAATTCTTTTCACGTATAAACAAACGGGCTGCAAGTAGTTCCAGTTCTTCCTTCTCCTGTTTATTTGATACGTGTATATATTGTTCTGCCAAAGCTTGTTTAGCTTCCTTTATGTTTTCTTTTGACAACAAATCATTAACACGGGATAAATCATATCCCGTCGCCAATTCAATTGTGAAACAAAGAAAGATAGCAAACAGAAACCTACGCATAAAGATAGGGCTTGCTTTCGTTTAGCAAGCCCCTATAAGAAACTAATTCTCGCGAGCACCAAATACATAACCGCTGTCACCTTTTTGGCGGTAATCACGAAGCTCCTGTCCGCTGCGGTCTCCCCAATCTGCTGGGATTTCTATTTGATTACCCAACACTCCTACCATTTCCAATCCATACTTACCAAAAAGCAACTTACCCATTCCTCCCAGAAACCGATTTTCTTGGGTAGGCAAAGGAGCAGAAGCTTGGTAAGCCAAACCATCAAAACGCACCACACTTCCGGAAATAGTACCCGTCATA
Source organism: Candidatus Avelusimicrobium sp. (assembly GCA_045593365.1). Lineage (GTDB taxonomy): Bacteria > Elusimicrobiota > Elusimicrobia > Elusimicrobiales > Elusimicrobiaceae > Avelusimicrobium. The sequence continues at coordinate 20,269 of JAZNWO010000077.1, read as the reverse complement.
TTGTTTATATCATATTCGGCAGGAACTCCCTCATGCATTTTCACATTACCGGTCAAGGTATTGGCTGCTAAGTTAAGGTTTAACGTAATATCTCCCGTAAATATCCGTAAGATTTCTTTGGGAGAGACGTATCCTTCTGCTTCATGGGCCATGACAGATCCCTTCAAGGTTACTGTATCTGCCGTACGCAAGGCACTTTGATAGGCATATTGCTCATCAAAGAAAATAAACTTTTCCTCACTTAAATCGTGAAAACCTTCTGAAGGACCCTCGGTGTGTACATAATCATCCCAAATACCAAAATCCGCCACTGTTAACCCCGGATGTTCTGTACCGGCAGCCACCTTCGCCCCTCCTAAATACAAGGCTGTCCATTTTTGCAAGGTATCCCCAGCACTGTTCCATTGTGTAGTGGACACCTCCGGTTCCTGGTGTACAAAAACATCATAATAGTCGCTGGTAGAGATGTTTGTATTTCCATGCGTAATGTTTTTATCTGCCGCAGTAAAGGTAAAAGCTGTTTGGCGGAGCAGAAGGGTATCTCCTTCTTTATAAAACTGAGCCGAGGTCCCTGCAATTTGGCCACTGTTTTCAGGACTCAAATTAATCGTAGGCACCACAGGATCTCCGCCGATTGAAAACTCATGGCCTTCTAATTTAGGTTCCTTGTGTAAATCTCCATCCGAATCATCGTATGTCCCGTTCAAACCGTACAAGCCGCTCCGGCGGGAAAGTCCTCCCGCAGCACTTTGGTTATATGCTTCAAGCAAATCACCTTCTGTTCCCAAAGTAATCGCATATTGGTCATGGTCGGTTAAAGCACTGATTAGATCGTAATCCGGAGCCAAGGCTGATAACTTGGCGTTTAATTCAGCCCGCCGTTGGGCCACATCTGCGGTTTGCACCATCGCCGTATGATGACCGCCGCCACCACTATTGTTGGCAATAGCCACACCTCCTCCAATTCCCAAAGCTGCTATGAGTCCTATGATTAAAGCCGTCATAAATGCCTCCTAATCCACAAATGAGTTTCTCTAGTCTCATTATATCAAAATTTTTTGGCAAAAACCTGACGTTGAGAATGAACAACAGTATCTAGAAAATATGCCAAATTTTTCTTGTTTATGTTACAATGATAAGACAAAGACTTTCATTTCCAGGAGAACAACTATGAATATTCCTACCCCGCATATCCATGCCAAAGCAGGTGAGTTTGCTGAAACTGTTTTATTACCCGGTGACCCGCTGCGCGCGCAATTTATTGCTGAACATTTTCTTACAAATGCCAAACAAATCACGTCCGTTCGTAATATGCTGGGCTTCACCGGCACTTACCAAGGCAAGCCAGTCTCCGTCATGGGAACAGGCATGGGATGTGCTTCTATCGGCATTTATTCACATGAACTCATCCATTTTTATGGATGCAAAAATCTCATCCGCGTAGGAACGGCTGGAGCGCTGAGTCCAAAAGTAAATGTAGGAGATATTATTTTGGCGCAGGGCGCTTGTACCAATTCCAACTATGTGCGGCTTTTTGGACTGCTGGGCGATTATTCCTGCATTGCCAGTTTTGAATTGCTGTGCAAAGCCTCTGAAGCAGCGGAGAAATTAAAAGTGAAATACTTTGTCGGCAATGTGCTCAGTTCAGACGGTTTTTATACCCCCCGTCTCCAAACAACCACCACTTGGACGGATATGGGTGTACTAGCTGTTGAAATGGAATCAGCCGCGCTGTATGCTAATGCTGCCAGGGCAGGCGTGCGTGCTTTAACCATTTTGACTATTTCTGATTCTGAATTTTCCGGTCACGTAACAACTGCCGAAGAGCGCCAAACCTCTTTTACCAATATGATGCACCTGGCATTGCAGTTAATTTAGAAAAGAACTATTCTGTTATTTTTGCCAGGCAAGGCGCTTTTTCCATTTTTTCCGATAATAAAAGTGCCATCTCGGAAACGCGTTCAAGGATGGCACTTGTTAAATTGCCACTAACTATTCTTACCTTTCCCGTGCTGAAATCACTTCCTCACTGGAGTGCAACTCCCCAAACACCTCCTGCACCCGTTGGGAAGTCTGTTGAGCATACGAGGTGTGAATGGGTAAAATCTTTGGTTCCACTCCAAAACGGTGCCGGTACGATTTAGCAGTAGCTTCTATAAAAGATTTGTTTTCCCGGCTAATGGGCGTAAACATAAAATAATTGGACGAATAGGGTAGTGTACGGACTGGCTCATCCTTTTCATTGTAAATAACTAACGTTGACTCATTACTTAAACTGGCCGAAACCACCCCCACTACCGCCCCGCCTGGGAATATCACACCCGATCCACTCATTCCTTTTTCTATTCCGAAATTTGGTCCCAAGTAATGACGTAATTCCGTAAAATAATAAAATCCGCCATTAATTTGCTCCCGTATATAAATACCATCTGAACGCAGATCCGGCACAGCAATGGGAAGCACTAGTTTGCGGCTGACGGAATTGGTCACACTCCATAGAGTAGGCCGGGCCTTTTGCAGTGCTTGCCATTGTTCGCGTGACTCTTCATAACCAGCCTTTTTTAAATATTTTTCAAAAGATGCCCGGTCCAGTTCCTTTTTATCACGTACTTCATAGAAGAAGTAATCTTCCTCCGCTGGGTCAAACCCAAGCAGCGCAACATCCGAGCGAATACTTTTGCCCGTTCCCGGATAATAAGCCGCCGGAACAAACACGCGTGGCATTTCCTGGCTGTGGTACAAAACAGCCTGTGCCTGCAAATTCCCTTGCAAAAGCTGTACAGTAATGGAGCATTCCTTGGCACAAAACGGATACACACAATGCGCAGCTGTCAAATACCACTGGGGTGCAATACGCACTGCCTGGCATTGTTGGACTTCCCGGTCATTTTGCACGACAATAGCACTTTGATTTGCTACATCTTCAGCGGTAAAAACAGGCTCTTGTGGCACTTGTACTGCCCCGACCACCAAACTAATAAAAGAGAAATAAATTAACACACATTTTTTCATAAGCATCCTCCGGCCCTTTAAATTAGTGTATATAAAATAGATATTTTTTGCCAGTTTATTTTGGATTTCTACTTGCTCACGCCCCTAAACTTTATATAATAAGAATATGACAATAAAAGTAATCTCCCTCGCTTTATTTAGTTACTTACTCGGGGCCGTACCTACCGGCTACCTGATTGCCCGCAAGGTTATGGGCATTGACATCCGCGAGCATGGCTCCGGCAATCCCGGTGCAGCAAACGTATACCGCACCGTTGGCAAATGGGCAGGCGTGTGCACATTTCTCGTGGACGCACTGAAAGGGTTTATTCCAACGTGTTTGGCCTTACATTTTTTCCCCGGAGAATATTGGCAAGCTATTCTGTGCGGAACTATTGCCATTTTAGGCCATATGTGGACCATTTACTTGAAATTCCGCGGTGGAAAGGGCGTGGCTACTTCTGCCGGAGTGTTTGCGGCACTCTTGCCTATTCCCACTGCCTTAGCTTTTGCTGCCTTTGTAATCTGCGTGGCCCTGTGGGGACGTATTTCCATCGGTTCTATTGTTGCGTGTGTAGTTTTGCCGGCAGCCAGTTTTTTTATTGGCAAACATTCTATGGGAGTAAATGTAATGGTAACCGCTATCGGATTGCTGGTCATTTACAAACATATCCCTAATATCAAACGCCTGCTTGCCAAAAAAGAGTTAAGATTTGAATACGGTGCTAAAAAAAGAAATGAAAGTAAATAATATCACGGTTTTCGGCGCAGGCATTTGGGGCAGCGTCATTGCCCAACATTTAGCCAAAAAAGGCTATCAGGTCCGCTTGTGGGAGTATAACGAGCAGTTGCTAAATGTACTGCGCACTATGGGGCGCCACCCAAATATCCCCAATTTTAAAATCCATGACAATATCCGTTTGACGGGCAACGTAGCGGAAGCGGTCAAAGATACGGATTTAATTGTATTTGTGATCTCCTCCAAAGCCATTCGCTCTTTCTGCCGCGAACAATTAAAACCGTTGCTAAACGGAAAAATATTGCCCGTAGTGAGTGCGTCCAAAGGCATAGAGGATAAAACCTTTAAAACGATTTGCGAAATTATTGAAGAAGAACTCCCCCAACTTAAAGACAAGGTACTTGCTTTTAGCGGGCCGAGTTTTGCATTGGAAGTAGCTCAAAATGTGCCGACCAAAATTATGCTCGCCGGAACGAACAATCACCTGATAGCAGAAATTTCCCCTGTGTTTGACGGGGATCCAATTATCGTCGTACCGGATAGCGACCGCCACGGTGTGGAATATGGCGGTGCCATTAAAAACGTACTGGCTATCGGGGCAGGCGTGATTGACGGTATCGGCGACGGTGCTAATGCCAAAGCTGCACTGATTACCCAGGCTTTACAGGAAATGGCTTCCGTGCTGGTCAGCCAGGGCGGCAAAGCCGAAACAGTGTATAGCTTGGCAGGATTTGGCGATGCAATTTTGACCTGTATGTCTGCTATTTCACGCAACCGCCGTCTGGGCGAGAAATTGGGCTCCGGGCTTTCTTTGGAGGAAGCCAAAAAAGAAGTAGGCACTATTGCCGAAGGGGTTAACTCTGTACAAAGCGTATACGATATCGCCCGCAAAAACAATTTAAATACTCCAATTATTGATGCCATTTGGCAGATTGTCTGCCAAGGCAAAAAACCGCACGTGCTCTTGCAAGCAATGGGATTTGTCAACCGCGGTAACAAATAGGATAAAATATGAATAAAGACGATGTAGTCCGCCATTTAACGCGGCACGTGTTGGATAAAAAGCAAGCTAAAATTTCCGTAGATAAAGTGTTTGAAATTATCAAACACGGTCTTGTGCGCGACGGGAAAGTAGTGATTAGCAATTTTGGTACCTTTCACTTGAAAACAGCGCGCCCGGTCACGCGTCACAATCCCAAAACCATGGAAAAGGTGCAAATCCCTGCCAAGCAAAAGGTACGCTTTAAGCCGTCCGCTAATTTACTCAAAAAGTAAAATCTTGCAATAAAAACCTTGTGGAATAATAGGATATCGCCCTTTGGGCTAGACGTCATTTCTCCGATATGTTCCTATAAGCTGACAGGTTTTTAATCTATATAGCAAAGGAGCAGGCACGCGGGCTGCTCCTTTATGTTCTAGAGCACAAGCAGGTTTTAATTCCACAAAGAAATTTTGGTTACCTTGTCCATACGGCGCACTTTCGGCTCACCAACGAGTTCCTGAATATACGCCTCTCCGACAAAAATTTTAGTACCTGGCAATAAATGTCCGCCAAATACCTGATACTCTTTATCGGCAAACATTCCATGCGCGTGGATGTGAGGACGGTTATCCTGAATACTGATATTGCCAGTTAAGTTGACAATATCCAGCGGCTCGCTGATTACTTTTTTACCATATTTTTTCTTAGCCTGGTCAAATACGCTTAACGTCGCATTTTCTACTGCCCCGATGACATTGACAATTCCGCATTTGACCTGGTTGTCATGACAAAAAGCTGCCAAAGATTCCATCAAATCTTTTCCTTTGGGCAATTTAAAAATATATGTTCTTCCGGTTAGATAAGGTTTTTCTTCTGCCATAATTCTCTCCTTAATAAATTACTGCCAGTTGGATTTTTTGCGCAGCGCCAAATAGCTTTTGACAGCTCGCAGCTGGCTTGCCGCATCCAAACCTGCCTCCTCATACACTTTGGCGCCGCTGCCGCTGCCCAAATATCCGCCTTGCTTATGTGGATAAAGTGTGCAGGCGCGGCCGGCATCACTATACAGCCAGCCCTCCAACGTCGGCAATGTAAAATCAGTAATTCCCATTGCAAGCTGTTTCCAGGCAGCTGGGAATAATTGCTCTTGCTGCTCAGCAGGCAGCTGTTCAAACAGCTCCCGACTAGTTACGTACAACACGGCTAGTTCAGCTTTTTCTTGCAGCAACTGTGGCAATACTTCTGCTGCAAAAATGCGCCCCACTCCGGCCCCTTGCAAAACAATCACACCGTCAGGATTTCTACTCGGCTTGTGCAGGAAATACACTCCCTGTACAGCAGCTTGCGCCGGGTCAAATCCTAATGCCTGACGGTCCAACAATTTGGCCGAAGGACGGATGACAAACGGGCTCAACAGAGCCGGACGCAAACGCAGTGAAGCTGTTACCAGTGGCCAAATTTCATCTACCTCCAACGGAGTCAGCGTAATACAGGCTCCTTTGGGGAAATTACCTTGTACTAATTGCAAAGCCTGCGGGTCAGCGTGTGTCGGGCCGTCCTCCCCCGTTGGAATACCGGCATGGCCGTTAAATAAAATGAGCGTATTAGGATCGGCTCCCATTTCCCGTGCGGTCTGATAACCAATCGCGTGTAGACGGGCTGCTACGTGTTCAAATGCCAAAAATGCCGCATACGAGGACGCCACTCCCAGGTGTTTACCAAAACTGGAAATTCCACTGCACACGCCAGCCATGCCATCCTCGCAAATGCCGCCCACCGAAATCTCACGGCTAAGCGGATTAGTCACTGCATTATAAAAGCCCTTAGGAAAATCCTTGCTAACCTTGCTGGCGTTGGTGGACCCATACAAATCCGCCGACCCGGTTAGTAGCGTGCCACCCGTTTGTTTGTTCAAATAGGCCAGTACTTGACCGAGCACGCCGCGGGTAGTATAATTCTCTCCCGGTGTAAAGGTAAATTCGGCCGGTACTTGCTGAGGTGTAAAATCCGTATAAATTTTTTGTACGTCTCCAAAGTCCGGGCGAACAGCACGTTCTAATTGGTTTAAAGCTTGCCCGCGCTGTGCTACGCAATTTGCCACAAAAGCCGCCAAATCCTTTTCTTGTACAAGCACACGTCGGAAGGTTTCTAATACCGCCCAATAATTTGCTTCTATCTGTTCTGGAGTTTTATCCCCTTCAAAATGCGGGAATGTGATACCGAAGGCCTTTTCCGCTTCTTCTAGCACCGCATAAAACTCCGGCGAGCAAAATTTATGCCCGGCCCCGTGGGAATCCTTTCCCTCCAGCCCGTATTTCCAGCCTTTCACCGTACGATATATAATAGCGGTTGGTTGATGATTGACCTGCGCTAGGGCGGCTTTTTGTGCGGCATACACCTGCGCAAAGTCGTGGCCATTGGGTACAAAAATGATATTAAAATCGTGAATGCGGAACAGTTCCATTGGGGTCCATTGGGTGTAATCGCCCGGAGTTTTCCCGTCGGCAGTTACGCAGTTTGTTTCAATAGAGGCCTCATTCCAGTCAATGTGAAAAATGATATTTTTCAGCTGCGCTGTTGCTGCGCAGGCTAATGCCTCACTGACCCGCCCGGCGGTTAATCCCCCCTCGCCTTCCACAATATGTACACGCGGACAATTTTCCCCATACGCATCGGCTGCTGCCAATCCCAATCCAACTGCGGAAGCATCGCCCACCCCGCTTGCTCCGGTACAGGTACGCACAAAAGGGGTCAATGGCTCCGGGTGTCCCCCCAAGGGTTTACTGTGAAATTTTGTAAATAGCGGCGTTCCCTGGGCTTTGTTATGACGAAATCCCAATAAATCCTCCAAACGCAGCTGCTCCTTTTCCTCTTTAGCCAACAGCTCCGGACGGGCTATGCGTACGCATTCATTACGCAAGGCCCACGCCGCATATAATCCTAGCGCTTTATGTCCAGCCGCATAGGACAAAATATCATTTTCGCTGCGCAACGGGGCAGCCAGTTCATAATCCAGGATTTTGTATAGGAGAGTTTGCACCAAGACTCCGGAGGAAATACTCCCACCCGGATGCCCGGAAACAGGCACAAAATTATATAGCACGGCACACAAGGCCCGGTACAATATATCTAATTTTTCCAATTGTTTTTGCTCGTCGGCAGGAAGCCTATAAGTTTGCACAGCTTTTTGGGTTACATCGATATATACAGCCCGTTTATTTGGTACGATGTGTTCACTCATAAAACCTCTCTAAATCTTTTGCATTTAACGGACGACTTTTTCCGTACGCGTGCTACTACCCTTATCATACATTATACTCACAAAACCACCTTTTGGCAAGCAAAAAAATCCCGTCTATGGGAGGGATTTCAGTAAAAGAAACGAATTATCACTTAGTGTTTAACGCCGCACTTAGGGCAAAGAGCCGCAAGTGTGCACGCCGCACAATCCGGCTTGCGGGCCGGACACACACTGCGCCCGTGCAAAATGAGCGCAATCGCAATCCAACCCCAATACTTATACGGAATAATTTGGGTTAGGTCGCGTTCAATTTTTACGGGGTCAGTTTGACGGGTAAGCCCCAACCGAAAGGCCAAACGCTTAACGTGTGTATCTACTACAATACCTGCAGGTTTTTTAAAATAATCCCCCAGCATCACATTGGCCGTTTTACGTGCGACCCCGCGTAAGGTAAGCAAATCCTCCATATTTTGAGGTACTTCTCCATTATATACCTCACAAATTCGCTTAGACATTTCAATTAAGGAAAGTGCTTTACTATGATAAAATCCGGCAGCATGAATGATTTTTTCCACCTCACTCAAACGGGCTTTAGCCAAATGTTGTACGGTGGGATATTTTTGGAACAAATGCGGTGTAATTGTATTAACGCGCGCATCGGTGCACTGGGCCGATAAAATAACAGCACATAATAATTCCCAGGCATTTTTATGATGCAGCGGAATGATATGCTCCGGATACAATTTTTTCAGGGCCTTGATAAGAGGCAAAACATCTGTTTTAACAACCATGAGAGTGTCCTATTTTTGTTCCTACAAATGCAATTAATAAAAAAACAAAATTAATTAAAATAATCGTAGCACCAGACGGAATATTGAACAAAAACGACATATAAACTCCTATCCATACGCTTACTAACGCCAGGCTGCACGCCCACACAAGCACCTGTTTAAAGGTTTTAGCCAATAAGAGTGCCGTAACAGGAGGTAAAATAATTAAAGCCGACACCAAAAAAATCCCCACTACTTTCAACGATAGTACAATTGCCAAGGAAGTAAACATAATTAATACAGCGTTAAGGCGTTTTACAGCTACTCCGCGCGTTAGGGCAAAAGATTCATCAAAACTCGCCGCCAACAAATCGCGGTAACAGTATAAGAAAAATACCAGTAAGGCTGCCAACAATACTGCACACGCTAACACTTCCCCCCGGCCAACAGTCAAAATGCTGCCAAATAGAAAACCATATAAATCCGCATTGAATCCGCCTGCTAAGGCTGTCAGTAAAATACCCACTGCCAGACCCGCAGCACTAACGATGCCGATAGCTGCATCTCCATAAACTTTGATTTTATCCATAATTTGTAAAATTCCAAAAGAGGATAATAACACCACAGGCACTGACATATACAGCGGATTGGTCTGAGTCAATAAACCCAAGGCTACCCCGGTCAGGCAGACATGGCTTAATCCATCTCCGATAAGTGATAAACGCTTTAGCACCAAAAAAACCCCCAGCAACGCACACACCACCGCCACCAAGGACCCGGCTGCTAATCCGTACTGCACAAAACTATATCCCAAAAATTCACTCAACATCCGCCTCCTCCGCACCGTGTGACCCGGTTCCCGCCGCACCCGTCGCGCAATTGCATCCTAACGGACAATGTCCGTGATTATGCAAATGGTCAATAGTATGCTGGGCAAATACGCCCAGTTTTTCTGCTACCTTTTGCGAATGGCAAAATTGCTCTTTATCTCCGAAGAAAACCAGTTCCCGGTCGATGTACATAAACTTGGAAATGTATTTTCCCACTTCGCCCGTGTCGTGCGTAATGAGCAGGATAGTAACTCCGTGTTTTTTGTTTAACTCGCCCAACAGAGCAAAGAACATTTCGCGGCTTGCGGCATCCAGTGCCGTAGACGGCTCATCCAAGATCAGCAGTTCCGGTTTACTGACCAGCGCACGGGCCAACAGGACCCGTTGTTGCTGTCCGATAGACAAATCGGAAAAAATTCGTTTTGCTAAGTTCTCCGTGTGGGTTAAAGCTAGCGCACGCCGAACGGCGGATAAATTTTCAGCAGTAGCTTCTTTGTGTATGCTGTCATAGCATAAACCCATTAGCACCACTTCTTCTACAGAAATAGGAAAACGTGACTGCGAAACTGGACTTTTTTGCGCCAGGTAACCGATTTTCTGCCAATCGGTAAATTGGTTTAGCGGCTGGCCGAACAGTTTTATCACGCCTTCGCCCCGTTGCAATCCCAAAATGAGTTTGAGTAAGGTAGTTTTTCCACCGCCGTTGGGGCCAATCACGCCCACATAATCCCCGGGCCGAATGCGGAAGGTTACTTTATCTAATACCCAACTGTGAGTATATTTAAACCGCACCCCGCGGGCTTGGATTAGGCTTGACATTGTAATCCCTCTTGCAGACTTTTTAAATTGCGGCGCATATATTCCTCGTATGGCACAGCCCGGTCAAAATCTTCCTTGCTCACTTCCTCTATTGCATAAAGCGGCAAAATACGAACCCGTGTTTCCCGTACGATGGTTCGTGCCAAATCCGGCGAAACCATTTCCTCCGTAAACACGGCAGGAATATGGCGGGCCCGTATTAAACGTACTACACCCGTCAGTTTATAAACAGAATGTTCGGCTTGGTGGGTTGTACCGGTTAATGCGGACAGATGTAAACCGTATGTATCTACCAACGGCACAAAGGCTAAATGTCCTATATGTACCACATCGCGGTATTTACAAACAGCCAGTCCGGTCTCCATATCTTCGTGGAGCTGAGTCATTGCCCGTTCAAATTCTTGCAACCGGGCCTGGTAAGCGCGGCGGTATTTTGGATCTGCCTTTATCAGCGCAGCTGCAATACGTTTAGCCATAGATAAAGCTCCGTAAGGGGTCATCCATACGTGCGGGTCCTCCCCCGGATCTACCGGAGCGGTGGCCACCTGGCGCGTTGTTTTACCCAACCCTTTCAAGATATCGCTTACCCACGGTTCAGCCTGCTGCGAAACATATAAGAATAAATCCGCCTCATTTACCGCAATAATACTGCCCGGCGTCGGCTCAAAGTGATGCAGCTCCGTACCCGGTGGCACCAGCATAGACAGCTGCACCATTTCTCCGCCGATTTCCCGCGCTAAGGCGTATGTGATATAGCTAGAAGTAACGATTTGCAACGGACTGTCCGACGGTTTGCGGACCGCAGCGGAAAATGTATTTTCCCCCAAAGCCCACCACACTGCACACGCTGCTACTGCCAATACAAGACACCCGGTCAGTATATGTTTACGAAAAGAAACAGATATTGCTTTCATGCTATTTATTCTAGCATTTTACGCACCGGGAGAGAAAAACGAATTAAGGCAATTGAAAGCAAGTGCCTTCATCTTTATTATTACAATGACTGGAAGGAACCCCTCCTAAGGATTTACAAACAGAAATATAGTTGCTGTCTCCGCCGTTTTCTACATGGCAAAAATAGTGCCCGCTTGGGAGCGCGTTCTCATTCTCATCATATACCGTACCATAATAAGCCAACGTGTATAAAAGCTTTCCATTAGATACCCGGAAAGCATGGGGATTCACTCCGCCGAGAACACCTACTTGAAAATTTTTTAATTGGCGGAAAGAAACATTTTTTCTTCCCACAATCGGGTCTGTATCTGTACCGGGTATGTCAACATCTAAATTCTCCAAACTGCTTATCGTGCGGGTAAAATTGGATAACTCATACACATCTTGGGCCTCCTTTAAACTCTTCAGCAACACAAGTGCCTCCGTGGCGCGGGCACGTTCTACCGCAATTTTATACTGCGGCAAGGCAATAGCAGATAGTATACCGATAATTAAAACAACGACTAACAGCTCTATTAGCGTAAATGCACGACTTTTCATACACTTCCCTCCTTTTTTGATTCCAACACAAGAAAAGTGTACCAAAAAAAAAAAACAAGTCAAGTAGTATCTGCTCTTTTTTATTTTTACCGACGAAAAAAGACAATCAAAAACTTCGCCTGCGCGATATTTTCACGCAGCTTCTCTGTTTAAAAATAGACTATTTTAGGATAGATATTTGCGGAAAAAATCGCCTAAGCGCTGCTTATATTCAAAGCCGCCCACTTCGGCACATTTGTTGTGCTTCGCACCCGGTACTAGCCAAATTTCTTTGGGCTCTCCTGCGTTTTTGTATAACAACTTGGCTTGCGCAGCCGGCACCAAATTATCATAACGGCCGTGAATAATAAAAATCGGACGCGGCGAAATTTTGGGTACATTATACTTCGGGCTGAATTTTTCGGGATTAGCCGCCAAACGCTTGCGCATATAATGCAGCACGATAGGCATCAACGGGAAATACGGCACTTTATTATGCACCCAGGCCCAACGGGAAACTACTTTGCGAAACGAATAATAGGAAGCTTCCGCCGCTACGCAGGCAATTTCTTTATTTTGTGCAGCTTCGCAAATGGCCACCATTCCCCCCATAGATAAACCGTAAAGACCGATTTTTTCGCTGGCGAACGGACGCGTCTCGTGTAAAAATTGAATAGCCGCTTGTAAATCCCTTACCTCTAAATATCCGATAGAACTAATCGTACCGCCGCTCTCGCCCAACGCACGGAAATCAAAGTACATCAAGTTGTAGCCCAAGTCGTATAAAAAGCAGGTGTTTTTGAATACATCCCCGCGGTTCATTCCCCAACCGTGCATTAAAATAATTGTTTTGTTAGAAGTAGCATTGGGCAAAAACCATCCTTTAATAGTGACTCCATCTTCCGTATTAAAATATACGTTTTCATACGGCAGTTGGTATTGGTCCGGCCATACATCCAGCGGTTTGCGCTTAGCTGTCGGGTGTAAGGCTTTTTTGGCCATATAGGCACAAAACCACACCACTCCTGCAACTACTAGTATTAAGCACGCAAGAATACTAAAAAGAATGGTCCACATAAATTCTCCTGTTCTATTCCACCGTCACACTTTTGGCTAAATTACGCGGCTGGTCAATGTCGCGGCCCAGGCGTTTAGCCACCCAATAAGCAAAAAATTGTAAAGCTACTATATCCAACACCGGCTGCAAATATTCGCTGGCTTGCGGCACAATAATTTGCTTGTCCGTGACGGACGAAGCGGCTTCTTTTCCATCAGGTGTAGTAACAGCAATTACAAAGGCGCCGCGCGCGCGGCATTCCTGACAGGCAGACAGCATTTTATCAAAGAGCTGATTTTTAGGCATCAGTACTACTACAGGCGTACCTTTGTCAATGACCGAAATCGGCCCGTGTTTAATTTCTCCTGCAGCAAATCCTTCCGCAGATGAATAAGAAATTTCCTTTAACTTGAGGGCTCCTTCCAGAGCAATCGGATAGTCCACATTCCGTCCTAAAAAGATAAAACGGTCTGCTTTGTATATTTTGCGTGTTAAATGCCGAACGTCATATTCAATTTTAAGTGCCTGGGCCATGGCTTTTGGAACAGCCATCAATTCCTTATATAATTTGTTGAACTGGCTTTCGCTGATGTTCCCGGAAGCGTGTCCCAAGAAAATTGCCAGTGCATATAAAGAAATAATTTGGCTGGTAAATGCCTTGGTGGAAGCTACACTGATTTCCGGCCCGCAATGCGTATAAAATACACTATTGCACGCCCGCGTAAGCCCTGCCCCCACCACATTACAGACAGCTAAACGCTTAAAACCTAAGTCTTTAGCTTTTTTGACAGCCCCTAATGTATCGGCCGTTTCGCCGGATTGGCTAATGGCAATACACAGCGTATCTTTAGCAGGAGGAATGGTACGGTATTTGAACTCGCTTGCCAAATCTACAGAAGCTGTTACTCCGGCAAAATTTTCCAAATAATATTTCCCAATTAGCGCCGCATGATAGGCCGTACCGCACGCCACCATATATACGTTGCGCAGCTTGCGTAAGTCCTCTGTTTTAAGCCCCAAAATACGCGCGAAATCGGCCCGGGCCGTACGCAAAGTATCCTCCAAGGCCTGCGGCTGGTCATAAATTTCTTTTAGCATGAAATGGTCATAACCGCCCTTTTCGGCTGTCTTTTGGTCCCACGAAATTTTGACTGGTTTAGGTTTAATTTCCTGGTCTCCTTCGCCAAACAGTTGTATGCTGCCAGACCGGAGCACCACCGTCTGTCCGTCCTCTAAAAATAAAACACGGTTGGTATATTTCAAAAAAGCAGGTACATCCGAAGCAAGAAAATTTTCTCCTTTTCCTACCCCGACTACCAAAGGGCTTTGATTTTTTACGCCGATAATTTGGTCTGGTGTTTTAGACCACATGACTCCGTATGCAAAGGCCCCGCGCAATTTGGCATTTGTCTTAAAAACTGCCAATAACAGACGTTCTTGCTCTGTTTTGGCTGTAGTGTGTTTTAAGTTTTCTTCAATCAAGTGGGCAATTGTTTCGGTATCTGTTTCACTTTGGAATTTATGGCCTAAGGCCTGCAGACGTTCTTTAAGTGGCAGAAAATTTTCAATGATACCGTTATGTACTACCACAATTTCCCCGCTGCAATCTGTATGCGGGTGAGAGTTTTCTTCGCTGGGTTTTCCATGTGTAGCCCAACGCGTATGCCCAATACCACAATTGCCTTTTGGGCTGGCCAGCAAGGCCGCTTTTTCCAGTTCAGCCACTTTCCCCACTGCCCGGACACGGCGCACATTCTCTTTTTCTATCACAGCTAATCCGGCTGAATCATAACCGCGGTATTCTAACTTTTTAAGTCCTTCAATTAAAAACGGAACGCTGTTTTTTTGTCCGATATAGCCAATAATGCCGCACATAAAGTCCTCCTACAACAACTCTTTCATAGCACTAACTGCATTTGGCAATCCTGCCAGCAAGGCTCGGGCCATAATAGAAAATCCAATATTCATACAACTGATTCCGCATAAATCGGCTACCGGAAGTACATTTTCATAATTCAATCCATGCCCGGCGTGTACTTCTAAACCTAATTCTTTAGCGAGCAAAGCAGCTAGAGCCAACTCGCCTAATAATTTTGTTTTTTCTTTCTTAGTGGTTGCTTGGCTATAGTCGCGCGTACATAATTCCACAATGTCAGCTCCGCATTTAGCTGCTGTACGAATGGCTTGAGGCGTCGGGTCCACAAAGAAACTGACACGTATTTTTTTCTGTTTCAAAGCCTTCGCCATTTGCCGGACACGCTCTATGTTAGCCGGAGTAAATTTCAAACCGCCTGTAGTGGTTACTTCGCCGGGTTCCTCCGGCACTAAACAGACACTGGCAGGTTTATATTTCAGCGCTATTTGCTGCATTTCTTTAGAAATATTACATTCTAAATGAATACGTTTACGGTATACTTTACACAAACGGGCCAAATCTTTTTCTGTAATATGGCGGCTGTCCTTACGCAAATGCACCACAATCCAATCCGCTCCCATATACAAACAAAGTTCTGCCGCGGATAAAGGGTCCGGATATGTAGCCCGGCGCGCGCGGCGCAAGGTGGCTACGTGGTCAATATTAACACCTAATTTCAAACTCATTTTCTTTCCTCCGTTTTGGCCCGGTACAAGGCTTCTGCCTGATCTGCCACCCGGCAAACTGCTTCCTCATCTGCCCCTTCCACCAGGATGCGCAATTTCGGTTCGGTACCGCTGTAACGTACAAACACACGGCCCTTTCCGCTTAGCGTATTTTCTAACTGTTTAATTCCTTCCACGAAACCGGGCAAGCTGTCTAAAGCTGGTTTTTCTTGCACTTGCAAAGCACGCAGCTGGCAAGGATATTTAGTCCAACGAAAAGCAAATTCACTCATGGGCAAGCCGGATTTTTTGGCAAACTGTAGAAATTGCAAGGCAGACAAAATGCCGTCCCCGGTATTAGCTAACTGTGAGAAAATAATATGTCCCGAAGTTTCTCCGCCCACAGCTAAACCTTGCGCTTGCAAAGAACGCGCTACATATTTATCCCCTACCGGAGTTAGTTCCACTTCTACGCCCTGTTCTTTTAGAAAATTAATACATCCTAGATTTGCCATCACGGTCATAACAGCTTTATTGCCAGGCAAGCAACCGTCCTTTTGCAAGGCCACGGCTGAGGCAGAAATAATGTATTCCCCATCTAATTGGCGACCGGTTTCATCACTGGCAATCACGCGGTCCGCATCTCCGTCAAAACTAAATCCGGCATACGCCCCGGTTTGTTTAACCAGCTGTTGCATATTCTCAGTGTGCAAAGCTCCAACCCCTTCATTAATATGGGCTCCATCATTCTGATTGGCCATTACCACTACTTCCATTCCGAGTGCGCGGAAAACTTCCGGCGCAATTTGATAGCTGGCTCCATTGGCGCAATCCAACACTACTTTTGTTCCCTTGAGCCATTTTGCATCTACAGTGGAAATTAAAAATTGCTTATACGCCGCCACCAATTCCGGTACCGCACGGTAAGTGCCTGTCGCAGCAGGAATATGGGTGATAGTCTCAATAGCCTTTTCAATTTTATTTTCTAATTCTTCCGGTATTTTGGTACCTGTTGAAGTAAAGAATTTAATACCATTAAATTCCGGAGGATTGTGACTGGCAGAAATCACAATACCGCATACACTACCTGTATGCTGTACAGCGGCTGCTACGGACGGAGTAGTAGAAATTCCCATATCCAACACATCTGCTCCGGCTGCCCGGATACCGTCCGACAGTCGGCCCAAAATAGACGGGCCGGACAAGCGGGTATCGCGCGCAATTATAACCTGTCTTTTTAAATTTTTCTTCTCGGCGTACTGGCCCAGTTCCATCAAAGCGCAATACCCTAATTTGCAAATAAAATCATCCGTTAACGGAAATTGCCCTGCTACGGCGCGCACGCCGTCCGTTCCAAAATACTTACCCATAAGCCTTCCTTTGCACAGGGGGCTGTGCATATTCAATTTTCCGCTTTTCCAAACAACTCAGCCTGATGCGGAATTTTTTCTTTTTTATCCGAAGCAGCGGACGACTGCACGGCAGATGTTTCCTCCGACCGGACCGGGGCTTGGACGACAGGTGTTTCTTTCGGTGCGGCCAATCCCAAAATTTCATCTATCTCGGCTGCTTCTACTACTTCCTTTTCAAGTAATCTGTCCACCAATGTATCAAACTGCGCCCGGTGTGAAGTAATAATTTCTTTTGCCCGGGCATATGCCTTGCGCAAGGTCTCGGAAATTTCCGCATCAATGCGCTGGGCCAGTTCTTCAGAATACTGGCGATGACGGGATAAATCCCGTCCTAAAAATACTTCCCCCTCTTCGCTGCCCGGCAAGGCAATAGGACCGATATTCTCGCTCATTCCCAATTCCATAATCATCTTGCGTGCATAGGCAGTTGCTTTGTTTAAATCGTCGCTGGCGCCGGAGGTAATTTCTCCAAAGACTAATTCTTCAGAGGCACGGCCTGCCAGTAGAATGCAAATTTTATCCAAAATTTCTGATTTGCTGGTTAAAAACTTATCCTCCAGCGGCAGTTGTAAGGTATAGCCAAGAGCCTGGCCGCGCGGCACGATAGTTACCTTGTGTACCGGGTCAGAATGGTGAGTCAAGCGCGCCACTACCGTATGCCCCACTTCGTGCGCCGCGATAATTTTCTTTTCACGCTCAGAAATAATGCGGCTCTTTTTCTGCGGACCGGCCAAGACCCGCTCCACCGCTTCGTCAAAGTCTGCATTATCTACAGCGTCCTTATCATTACGGGCAGCCAAAATGGCGGCTTCGTTGACCACATTGGCCAAATCTGCCCCCACAAAACCGGGCGTACCTTTGGCAATGGTTTTCAAATCTACTTCGGATGCCAGTTTTACTTTCTTAGCGTGCACCTTTAAAATTTCCTCTCTCCCTTTCAAATCCGGCGCAGGTACTGAAACATGACGGTCAAAACGTCCCGGACGGATTAATGCCGGATCTAACACATCCGGACGGTTGGTGGATGCCATCAAAATAATTCCCTGCTTGCTTTCAAATCCGTCCAGTTCAATTAAAAGCTGGTTTAAAGTTTGTTCGCGCTCATCGTGTCCGCCGCCAATTCCGGCAAAACGCCGCCGCCCCACCGCATCCAGTTCATCAATAAAAATAATCGCAGGTGCATTCTTTTTGGCTTGTTCAAATAAATCACGCACACGCGCTGCACCGACCCCCACAAACATTTCCACAAACTCAGAGGCAGACGCGCTAAAAAATGCCACGCCCGCTTCCCCTGCCACGGCTTTGGCGAGCAAGGTTTTACCCGTGCCCGGCGCGCCGTACAAGAGCACACCCTTGGGCAGTTTGCCGCCGAGTTTTTGGAATTTTTTAGGATTTTTTAAGAATTTGATAACGTCTTGCAATTCCTCTTTGGCCTCTTCCACTCCGGCCACGTCTTTAAACGTAACCGTTTGCTGGGAGGGATCCTGCATTTTGGCTTTACTGCGGGCAAAATTTAAAGCACTTTTGCCGTCGTTACGTTGCGGACGGATAAATACAAACCACCACAGCCCAATCAGCAGCAC
The DNA here is from genome assembly GCA_045593365.1 of Candidatus Avelusimicrobium sp. GTDB lineage: Bacteria > Elusimicrobiota > Elusimicrobia > Elusimicrobiales > Elusimicrobiaceae > Avelusimicrobium. The sequence continues at coordinate 1,792 of JAZNWO010000077.1, read as the reverse complement.
AATCCACAATACATTAAACAGTACGTTACTGACCCAGCTGTTATCGGCCTGGGCTTTATAGGAAATGTTTTTGGCTGTCAGTTCCTTGACCAGTTCCGGGTCCTCCATGCGCACCGTCTTAAAGCGCATTTCTTTGTTGTCGCCTTCTTTGAGCGTACCCGTAATGATACCCGGCGCCACCGTCAAGTTAGACACTTGTCCGGCCGCTACCTTTTGTTTAAAATCCGAATAATCCAATTCCTTGGAAGCATTACCCGGACGGTTAAAAACAAATACAGCCACAGCAAAAATGGCTATCCAAACTAAAATTTGGTTGACGGAAATAATCCGACGGTTATTGGTTGGTTTGCGGTTCATTATTTTTTAAATACCCCGATGTACGGCAAATTACGGTACAGTTCGTTGTAATCCAAACCGTACCCGATGACAAATTCATTTTCTATTTGAAAGCCGATATACTTTGGATGTACTTCGACTTTGCGGTTAGCGGGCTTGTCTAACAGACAGCAAATTTCAATGCTAGCTGCCCCGCGGTTAGCTAAGTTTTTCATTAGATAATCCAAAGTCAGCCCGGTGTCCACAATGTCTTCTACGATGACAATATGGCGCCCCTTGATACTTTCGCGCAAGTCTAGCATCGTGCGCACTTCGCCCGTAGAACTGGTTCCGCAATACGAGGAAAGGCACATAAAATCCATAGTGCAATCCACGCTGACTTCCCGCAGCAAATCGGCATAAAACATCACGCAGCCGCGCAGAATACCGACGAACAGCGGTTGTTTACCGCGGTAATCGGCGGAAATTTCGCGGCCCATTTCGGCAATGCGGGCTTTGAGCTGGTCCTGCGTAAACAAAATACGGTCTAAAACGGGCGTATCGGGCATAAGTCCTCCCCAAAAAATGGTATATATATAGCATACCTTTTTTTAGGGCTCGCGGGAAAGAGGAAAAAGGTTTTATTTTGTTAACGGCTAACCGCCGGTATTTTCTGCACGGTCTTTTTTCTGTTTTTTTCATCCAATACAAAAAAGGTACACAAAAAAACGAGTCAAGGCCCAGGGGCACTTTCCTCGTTTTTTTAAACAGCAAAAATAAATTTTTTCAGTACGTCCACACGGTCCAGTCGTCTGTGGAATAGGAAGGATGCTCGTGGCCTGTTTCATTTTGGCAAATTTTACTTTGTACAGTGTTTAAAGCTTCCGCCCCCACCGCTACACATTGGTGTTTTCCTTTGAATTGGGTTACGCTGGAATTAGTGAAGTAAATCTGATATTCCATGTCAATCAGACTGTTACGGCAATTCACTAATCCAAGTTCACCAATCACTTCGCACCAACCCCAATCGTAGAGATATTTGGACGGGGTACTGTTTTCTTGGTCCTGAGCAGGCGGAACGGAAATATCCAATTCATCAAACCTTGTAGCATATTCTCCATTAGCTAAGTAAAAAACTTCCTGAGCATCTGCCACACCCCTTACCAAATTTTTCATGGTAGCAAAGCGGGCTTTGATAACTGCTTTCTGGTATTGTGGCAAGGCAATTGCCGCCAAGATACCGATAATTAAAACAACAACTAACAGCTCTATAAGCGTGAATGCACGACTTTTCATAAGGTCTCCTTTGTTTCAATTTCCGGATATTAAAATTATGCCAAAAAAAAAAAACGAGTCAAGGGGTATGTTTGGGTCCAGACACATTTGAGACTAAAAGCCCCGACGAAAAAGGGCTTCAAAAAAATATTTTAAAATATTTTTAAATACAGGAGTTTTTATGACCCGTTTTTACTCAAAC
>JAZNWO010000076.1:0-6675 GCA_045593365.1 Candidatus Avelusimicrobium sp. | reverse complement strand
GGGACGACAAATCTGTATGTCATCCCCGAGTGTTTCTATCGGGGATCTCCCTTATTGGTTGTATTTATAAGGAAAAGACCTTATTTAATAAAGACACGAAAGCGGGAGATTGCCGAACCCTGCGGGCCGCCAAACACTCGGGAATGACAAATTCCTTTTCTGACTGAAAACAAAAAACGGCACGCTACTTTTTACGTGCCGTTTTTTGAATAGTGTTTGCTGCGCCAAAATAAGTACCCCTTGACTCGTTTTTTTTTTTTGGCATAATTTTAGTATCCGGAAATTAAAAGAAAGGAGATGTTATGAAAAAAGCATTTACACTGATTGAATTACTAGTTGTCGTTCTCATCATTGGTATACTGGCAGCGATTGCTTTGCCGCAATATCAAAAAGCTGTACATAAAGCCCGCTTTGCTGAAAATTTAATCCGTGCAAAGGCTCTCAAAGACGCTATAGATTTGTATGTGTTAGAAAATGGATATCCGAACGAACGTAAAACTGTTTATTTGGACGAAGTAAATCCGGACTTAATGGCAGGATTAACACCAATTGAAAATCATCAGTATCGCTCCAAATACGGACAGTATGAGGTGTTTTGCTATAGGGGTGCTGCCGAGCAGCATTGTCAGTTTGATGCGCATTATGGCGCACCCGGACAACAAATTATTGAATATTCTGGTGGCCTATGGCCAGGTTCTTCATGGAAATTTTTCTGTTATTATGAAGATAATATGGGCAAATATTTGTGTTCTCAGTTTGCTAATCGCAATGATACCGATATAGATGAGGGATTCTAAAGAAAAAACAGCCAGATGGCCAAATTTTTGTATTAATGTTCTTTGTCGTGCAATAAATACCACTGCAGCATAATAATGGTTTTCGCGTCGTGTATCTGCCCCTTTTCAAGCATCCGGCGCACCGTAGAAAGCGGGAATTTCTTTAAGTTAATAAACTCGTCCTCGTCCGGCGCATCCTGGCCGCGGCTCAACCCGGTGGCAATATACAAATGCAGCTGCTCATTGGAAAACGCATTACTGGGATGAAACATCATTACTTCTCTTAAATGTTTGGCCCGCAGCCCGGTTTCCTGTTTGAGCTCAGCGCGCGCACAAGCCAAAAAAGTTTGCCCCTTTTCGCGTTTGCCTGCCGGGATTTCCCACGTCGCTTTTCCTACCGGGTAGCGGTATTGCTGCACCAAATAAATCTGGTCGCCCTCTACAGGTAAAATGCCGCACGCGCCGCGGTGGTCAAAATACAAGCGCGTGGCGGTACGGCCGTTAATCAGCCGCACAGTATCTAGTTTAACCCCCAGCACTCCCCTATACAAAGTGGTACTGGATACTTTTGTTTCTTTTAATTTACTATAATGAGACATATAGGTATCTTATAATATTTGCCTGCGCTTATGAAGCAATTTGTACACCTGCATAATCATTCGGAATACTCGTTATTAGACGGTATGTTACGCATTTCGGAACATCACAAGCCGTCGCGTTTTTTGCGCGGGCTGGCTGAAAGCGGTATATCCGCCATGGCTTTAACCGACCACGGAAATATGTACGGTGCCTTGGATTTTTACGATTCCGCCCGCGCCGCCGGGCTGAAACCTATCGTCGGGTGTGAGGTGTATATTACCGAAGGGAAATATATGGAAAAAGATAAATCACGCACCGGGCACCTGACCCTGCTGGCTAAAAATCATCAGGGCTATCTAAATTTAATGAAGCTCAATTCTGAAGCATGGGTCAACGGGTTTTACTATCATCCGCGTATTGATAAAGAGTTGCTTGCCAAATATAGCGAGGGGCTTATCGCGCTATCCGGCTGTTTAAAGGGTTTTGTGTCGCATTATGCGCTGACGGCCCCGTTTGAAAAACTCTGTGCTGTTGCCCAAGAGTATGCCGATATTATGGGCCCCGGCAACTATTATATTGAGCTAATGGACCACGGTATTAAGGAGGAACAGGAAGCTCTGCCTATCCTAAAAGAGGCAGCCAAAAAACTGGGCTTGAAAACGGTAGCCACCAATGATTGTCACTACGAGAAAAAAGAAGATTGGCAGGCGCACGACGTCAACCTGTGCATTTCCACTGGCAAAACCCTTAATGACCCGCAGCGCCTTAAAATGACCACCCACGATTTGTATTTCAAATCCCCGGAGGAAATGTATGAGCTGTTTGCGCATACGCCCGAGGCCTTGAAAAGCACGCTGGAAATTGCAGAGAAATGCAATTTGGAATTTCCGAAGCACGGATTTATTTTGCCGAACTTTGAAATTCCGCCGCAATATCCCAATTCCCAGGAGTATTTTAAAGCCTTGTGCCGTGAAGGACTTAACAAAAAAATGCACGGTCATGTGCCGCCCGAATATCTCAAGCAGTTAGAATATGAATTTGATGTTATTATTAAGATGGGTTTTGACTGCTACTTTTTAATCGTGCAGGATTTTATTAATTGGGCGCGTCGCAACGGTATTCCTATCGGGCCGGGGCGTGGAAGCGGTGCCGGAAGTATTGTGGCGTACAGCTTAGACATCACGCGTGTGGATCCCATCAAAAGTAAGCTGCTGTTTGAACGCTTTTTAAATCCGGACCGTGTCAGTATGCCGGATTTGGATATTGATATGTCCGACACCGGACGCGAACGCGTCATTGAATATGTGCGCCAAAAATACGGTGCCGATAAAGTCTCCCAAATCATTACCTTTGGTACTATGAAAGCTAAACTGGCCGTGCGTGACGTGGCGCGTGTAATGGGGATCGGCGTCACGGAAACTAACCGCGTGGCCAAGATGATTCCCAATGACCCCAAAATTACCTTAGATGACGCCCTGAAAAACATCAAGGAACTCAAAGCCGAAGTAGCCGCCAATGAGACATCCCGGCAATTGTTTGAAATGGCGCGCAAAATTGAGGGGCTTAAACGCCATACAGGTATTCACGCCGCCGGCGTGCTGATTACGCGCGAGCCGGTATCGGCCTACATTCCACTTTCCCGCGCCAAGGACGGTTCTATTACTACGCAATTTGAGGGGGAGCCGTGTTCCAATTTGGGGCTGCTCAAAATGGACTTTTTGGGTTTGCGCACCTTGACTGTTATTGATAATGCCGAAAAAATGATACGGGCGCGGCACAATCCCGATTTTGATATTAATAATATTCCGCTGGATGATAAAAAAACCTACGATTTATTATGCGCCTGCCAGACGCTCGGCATTTTCCAATTGGAAGGCGGCGGAATGCGCGACTTAATTAAAAAACTGCAGCCCACCCAGTTTGGCGATATTTCTGCTCTGGTGGCGCTGTACCGGCCCGGGCCGATGGAATCGGGCATGATGGATATGTTCGTACGACGTAAGAACGGGCAGGAACAAATTACTTACGAGACTCCCTTGTTGGAGGATTTGCTCAAAGATACCTACGGCTGTATGGTATACCAGGAGCAAATTATGCAAATTTCCAAAGCACTCGGCGGATTTACTCCCGGTGAGGCAGACACCTTGCGCAAGGCTATGGGTAAAAAGAAACTGGACGTTATGGAACAATTCGGTAAGAAATTTGTGGAAGGTGCCCAAAAACACAATATTCCGGCCAAAACAGCTACCCATATTTACGAGCAGATGAAGGCCTTTGCCGGATACGGGTTTAACAAATCCCACTCGTATGCGTATGCTTTGGTATCGTACCAAACGGCTTATTTAAAGGCGAATTATCCCATTGAATTTATGTGCGCGGCTTTGACCAACGAAATCGGCCACAATGCTATCGGCGCCGACGATAAGGAAAATAAAATCGCTACTTATTTAGAGGAAGCAAAGAAAATGGGATTTGAAATTTTGCCGCCAAATATTAATAAATCCCAGCCGGAATTTTCGGTAGAAAAACAAAACGGCAAGGAATACATCCGCTACGCCTTGGAAGCCGTCAAAAATGCCGGGACAGAAGGTTGTATTTCTATTGCTACTGAAGCGAAAAAGAAACCTTTTGAATCTTTAGAGGATTTGTGCGCGCGTGTGGATTTATTCCAGGCCAATAAAAAAACCATGGAAAGCCTTATCAAAGCAGGAGCTATGGATTGCTTTTTTCCCAACAAACCCCCGCGCGAAACCCGGGCGATTTTGCTCGGTCAATTAGACGAAGTGGTAGACACAGCCCACCTGATTGCCAAGGAAAAAGAAAACTGCGCCGCCAGCTTGTTTGGAGAGGATTTTTCCTCCATAATGAGCTTTAAAAAGAAAACAGATACCTCCCTGATACGTCCGTTGACCCAAAATGAATTGCTGGGCTATGAAAAGGAAGTGATGGGACTTTATTTTACCGGGCATCCGATTGCCCGCTACCAAAAAAATTTAGCACAACTAAATTGCACGTCTATCAAGGATATTTTGGACGGAAAGGCTTCCGGACGTTTAAGTATTATCGGCATTGTGACCCGGTTAAAAAAACGCCAAAGCAAACGCAAGGAGGAATGGGGACAGTTTGTGGTGGAGGATTGCACTGGTTCTATTATGATTAACGCTTTTTCCAAAACCTGGGCTCAAGTAGGAGCTAAAATAACTCCCAATGCCATTTTGTTCTTCTCTGGGGACGTGCGCATAGACGATGAAAGTGCGCGGGTAGAAATGAATTTAAAAGATATTTCAAATGTAACGGAATTGATTGCGAATGTTGCCACCACTTTAACCATACACTTGACGCCGGATTATCCTCCTTCACAGCTCCAGCGGCTTAAAATGCTTTTAGACGCGGCCAAGGGCGCTACGGCAGTATACTTAGAAATACCTTCTAAAGCAGACCCATCCAAAATCCACCGTATCCGTACCCACAAATCTATTATGATACACCGCGCTCTGCTGGAACATTTGGAAAACACACTGGGCGAACACGCCTGGAGTTTTAAATAAAAAACCCCGATACTACCGTACCGGGGTTTTTTAAAAGCCAACTAAGTTATTGGGCTTTTTTAGCCAAGTCTACCAACTGTTTAAAAGACACGGGGTCTTTAATTGCCATTTCCGAGAGCATCTTGCGGTTTAACGTAATACCCGCTTTGGCCAATCCATTGATGAATTTGGAATAGCTGATACCCTCTTCACGCACGGCGGCGTTGATACGGGTAATCCACAATTGGCGATAGGTGTGTTTTTTATCGCGGCGGTCCACATACGAGTGTACCCACGATTTACCCAACTGTTGGGTAGCCATACGTAAGCGGCGGGATTTATCTCCATAGTAGCCGCTGGCGGCTCTTAATAATTTTTTCTTCCGGGCGTGCCGGGGAACGCTGAATTTAATTCTCATATTGCTTCACCTCTTATTTTGCCATCGGCATTTGTTTCTGCAAGATGCGGCCGTTTAAGGAGTTCTTTTCAATCACTCCGGTTTGGCGCATATCATGTTTACGAGAAGCAGAAACAGGCGTAAGCAAATGTTTTCTGCCGGCTTTGCGGTGGGTATATTTACCCTTAGCTGTTAAGCGGAAGCGTTTTTTGGCTCCGCTGTGGTTTTTCATTTTAGGCATTTTATTTTCCTTTATTTTAGTTAGCATGGCCCGGCGAAACGGACCGACGCCCCTCCCCTACGCAAACCCTGCGCGGGCAGGTGTTCTGTTTTGCAAAGAAAGTTAGTTTTTCGGCACAAAGGTCATGGACATCCGATTGCCGAGTTGCTGCAAGCCGCCGTCCACAGTGGCAAGCGGTTCAAGACGCTTGGCCGCGTCGTTTAACATCTGCTCGCCCAGTTCCTTGTGCTGGTTTTCGCGGCCGTGAAACACGACCACTAAACGCACTTGGTCTTTCTTTTTCAAAAATCCTTCAATTTGTCTGAGTTTGACGTCCAAATCATGCGGTGCAATGCGCGACTTAATACGCAGCTCTTTGAGCGTTACCTTGCTCTGCTTTTTCTTGGCGTCCTTCTCTTTTTTGCTCTGTTCGAAAACATACTTGTTGTAATCGAGTATCTTACAAACAGGCGGCTGGGCGTTGGGTGAAATTTCCACTAAGTCCAGCTCTTGTTCTTTGGCCAGCGCGATGGCTTTGTGCGTAGGCAAAATGCCTATCATGGCCCCGTCGCTGTCAATGACTCTTACTTCTTCTGCACGGATATTTCCGTTGCGCGTGTACAAATCTTTTTTAAAGACTCTTTTATTATCGAATCTGGCCATTTGTTTTTCTTTTGAAAAAAATAGTCCCTTTTCAGGACCATTTTATTATAGCAAGTTGGCAAAGCGGGTGTCAATTACTGATAGATCCAGTCCCTTCTGTTATCTTTACTACTGTAAGAGGAAGTGTTAGCACCGCTATCAGTTTTGCATAAAGTATTTTGCGGAGAAGTCAAATCGTTATTCAATGCACCGCATACGCGTTTACCCGCTTTATTGATGGAATGTTGAAAATATATATAGTAGTTCATTCCGATTTGGGAACTAGAACAAGCCACACGCATTCCCCATTGGTCATTTATTACCCAGCACTTTCCCCAGGGGAAAGTACGAGTTTCTGCTTCCTCTGTTATTTCTGCCTCCGCAAAAGCAGGTGTATTAACATCCAAATCATCAAAACGTGTGGCATAAACACCATTCGCCAAATAGTACACTTCTTGTGCTTGGGCTATACTGCTTGCCAATACTTTTAGCTGTGTAAAACGAGCTTTCATAACAGCTTTTTGGTATTGCGGC
>JAZNWO010000075.1:0-6425 GCA_045593365.1 Candidatus Avelusimicrobium sp. | reverse complement strand
TGTGGCCGCAGATTGCAAGAAATCATTTTTTGACACCCCTTGCGCGTAAGCTGCAAGGTTACAAGAAAACATAGGAGAGTATATGAAAAGAGCATTCACCTTGATTGAATTATTAGTCGTTGTTCTCATCATCGGCATACTGGCTGCCATTGCACTGCCGCAATACCAAAAAGCTGTACGGAAAGCACAACTAATGCGTTTAGTGCCTTTTGTAAGTGCCTTATACCAGGCAGAAGAAGATTATTTCTTGGCTAACGGAACGTATACAGATGATTTTAATTCATTGGCTGTTTCATTGCCAACAGAAACTTGTTTTTATTCTAGCGGTCAATACGGAAATGCTTATTATTGTAAGGATTACGTAGTCGGCATCATGAATGATATAACTAATATCCAAGTGCAAGTAAGATACACAGGAATTGCTTATTTACAATTTATTAACGATTTAGATACAGAACCCTCCGGTATTAAATTCAAAAAAGGTGATACCGTTTGTTTTTCCAGGGGAGAAACCAACCGTCAAGTTTGCCGTTCTTTAGGGCTTGGCGAAGAAAAAGAACACGGACAAGGTTGGGATTATGTGTATATCTTAAATTAAATAACCAGCCTTCACAAGCAAAACCCCCGCAGAAAAATCTCTCTGCAGGGGTATCATCTTCTTGGCAAAAGAGTGCTTATTTGCTCGTGTTTACGTGCACTCCGGGGCCCATGGTGGAGCTTAAAGAAATGCTCTTTAAGTACACGCCCTTAGAGGTGCTGGGTTTTACACGCAAGATGGTTTCCAGAACGGCTTTGGCATTCTCGGCAATTTTGGCCGCGTCAAAAGACGCTTTGCCAATTACCGTATGCACAATACCGTAAGTGTCAGCTTTAAATTCCACGCGGCCGGCTTTTAATTCGGCGATGGTTTTAGCTAAATCAAACGTCACAGTACCGCTTTTCGGGTTTGGCATAAGTCCGCGGGGACCCAAGATTTTGGCGGCTTTGGCCAAATCTTTCATCGTGTCCGGAGTGGCAACCAATACATCAAAGTCAATTTTTCCTTTGATTACTTCGTCCACAATATCTTCCGCACCCACTTTATCGGCGCCGGCTTTTTGCGCTTCTTGCGCCTTTTCGCCTTTAGCAATTACCGCAATGCGTTTGGTTTTACCCGTACCATGCGGCAACACCACGGTGGTGCGCACTTGCTGGTCGGCTTTTTTGGTATCAATGCCTAAGCTGACGTGCATCTCTATGGTCTCATCAAATTTGGCCTTTGCATTGTCTTTGACAATTTGGGCCGCTTCTTCAAAGCTGTAGAGTTTGTTGGCGTCAAATGCTTTTTTGGCAGCTTCCATTCTTTTTCCCATCTTAAAACTCCTTAGGTCATAACGGGCTTTTGCCCTGCCTTAATTTAAATTTATTTTACTACGTCGACACCCATGCTGCGGGCGGTGCCTTTTACCATTTCGGCGGCTTGTTTGATATCTTTCGTATTCAAGTCGGGCAGTTTTTCAGCGGCGATTTCTTCGCACTGTTTTTGGGTAATCTTACCCACTTTGTCTTTGTGCGGAGCGCCGGAGCCTTTAGCCAAGCCCAATTTTTTGACAATGAGCACAGCCATCGGCGGCATCTTTGTAATAAAGGTGAAAGATCGGTCTTCAAATACAGTAATGACGACCGGAATCTTAATACCTTTTTCCAGTTTCGCCGTTTTGGCGTTGAACTGTTTGCAGAATTCCATGATGTTTACACCATGCTGCCCCAAGGCCGGGCCTACCGGAGGTGCCGGATTGGCTGCACCTGCAGGGATTTGCAGCTTGATGAAACCTTTAATTTTTTTCTCTTTTGCCATTTTTTACTCCAATAATTTCTACTACAAACGCCCACCTCAAAGTGGGCTCAAATTAATTCTTTTCCACTTGCAGAAAATCAAGTTCAACAGGTGCCACGCGGTCAAACACGGTTACCAATACCTTGAGTTTGTTTTTCTGTTCGTTGACTTCATCCACTTTGCCAATAAAATGTTTGAACGGACCTTCGGTAATGCGTACACTTTCGCCACGTTCAAAGCTAATAACGTGTTTGGGCTTGCCGCCTTCCTCGGTGAGTTCCACAATACCGGCAATTTCTTCTTCCGGAAGCGGCACTGGGTTGGGATCACCCAAAAAGCCCGTCACTCCGACGATATTTTTGATAAACCAGTAACTCTCACTGGTCAAATTCATTTGTACGAGTACATAGCTGGGGAAGAATTTGCGTTTGCGAAGGATTTTTTTATTTTGTTTGACTTCCACCACTTCTTCCGTCGGAACTAGTGCTTGGAAAACCCGGTCACCAAAACCTTGCACTTCTATTTGCTGCAAGATTTTTTGGCGCACCTTATCTTCATGTCCGGTTTGGGTATGGACAACGTACCAATTCTTTTCTTCCGGCATTAGCGCCCCCCTACCAATAGTCCTAACACTTCGGTCAAGCCGAAATCAATAATCCCCACGTACGCAGACGTTAACGCCACGACGACCGCCACCAAAATCGTGCTCTGCACAACCTCTTTGCGGCTCAGCCAAGTGGATTTCTTCATTTCGGCTGCGCATTGTTTGAGGAATTCTACCGCTTTCTTCATAATTAATCCTTTGCGTAAAACTGGCAGGAGCGGAAGGACTCGAACCTTCAGTCCCGGTTTTGGAGACCGGTGGTTTACCAGTTAACCGACGCTCCCCCAAAATCTTAAGAAGCCTTGGTTTCTTTGTGCAAGGTGCTTTTACCGCATTTCTTGCAGAATTTGTTGACTTCTAATTTATAATCTTTCTTTTTACCGCGCACTTGGTAATAATTTTTGTTCTTGCACACGGTGCAAGCCAAGGCGATGCTGATTCTTTCGTTGGTTGCCATCTTAATTTTCCTTAATAAATTGTGTCCACTTAATGATACCTACAGGGACATTGGCGCACCAATGCCCCTGTAACAGTGAACTAAACAATAGAACTACTCAATAATCTTGGTGACGACACCAGCACCCACGGTATGACCGCCTTCGCGGATAGCGAAGCGCAAGCCTTCTTCCATAGCGACCGGGGTGATGAGTTTCACTTCGATTTCGGCGTTATCGCCCGGCATGATCATTTCTTGTTTGAAGTTGAGTTCGCCGGTAACGTCGGTGGTGCGCAAGTAGAATTGCGGTTTATAACCCGGAGTTAACGGGGTATGGCGGCCGCCTTCTTCTTTTTTCAAGATGTATACTTGGCCCATGAAATGTTTGTGCGGGGTGATAGATTTCGGCGCAGCCAAAACCTGTCCGCGTTCCACTTGGTTCTTTTCAATACCGCGCAACAAAATACCTACGTTATCGCCGGCAATACCTTCATCCAAGAGTTTGCGGAACATTTCAATACCCGTAGCAACGGTGCTTAAGTTATCGCGGAAACCGATGATTTCCAACGCATCACCTACGTGCACCTTACCGCGTTCAATACGACCGGTAGCTACGGTACCGCGGCCGGTGATGGAGAATACGTCTTCTACAGCCATCAAGAACGGTTTGTCGGTATCGCGTTTCGGTTCAGGGATCCAGCTGTCCAAAGCTTCCATTAAGCGGTGGATGCAGGGTTCACCCAGTTCACCTTGGTCACCTTCAATGGCTTTCAAGGCAGAACCGCGTACGATGGGGGTATTATCACCGTCAAATTCATATTTGGACAATAATTCGCGGATTTCCATTTCTACCAAATCCAACATTTCTTTATCGTCCATCAAATCTACTTTGTTCAAGAACACGACCAATTTGGGTACGTTTACCTGTTTGGCCAATAATACGTGTTCGCGGGTTTGCGGCATCGGGCCGTCTACAGCAGACACTACCAAGATAGCACCGTCCATTTGAGCGGCACCGGTGATCATGTTCTTAATGTAGTCAGCGTGTCCCGGGCAGTCAATGTGTGCATAGTGGCGTTTGTCAGATTCGTATTCTACGTGAGATACGGCGACGGTTACGATTTTAGAAGCATCACGGACTACACCGCCTTTGGCGATATCCGTATAAGCCATAGCTTTGGCTTTGCCTTCTTTGGCCAACACTTTCGTGATAGCAGTGGTCAACGTGGTCTTACCGTGGTCCACGTGGCCGATGGTTCCTACGTTCACGTGCGGTTTGCTACGTGAAAATTTTTCCTTTGCCATTTAGTTAGTTCTCCTGTTTCTAGTTTACAACGTTTACTTCTTACGTTTTCAAAATAAGCTGGGGATGGGAATCGAACCCACGACCTTCTCCTTACCATGGAGATGCTCTACCAGCTGAGCTACCCCAGCACTTAGCGTTGTGCATCTAAACGCCGAAATTGTTTTACCTGGTACATCAGGTTAAAAAGCGGGCGATGGGAATCGAACCCACGTGACCAGCTTGGAAGGCTGACGTTCTACCATTGAACTACGCCCGCAAAAGGCGTCCTTTATATTATACAAAAAATAATTCCTTTGTGGAAAAAGGTTTTTCGCGCGGGCTGATTGGTTAAACAACTCTTTTTTTATTATAACAAAAAATAAACTGTCCATGCTCATAGTCCCTAAAAAAGGCAGCCCCCGGTTTAAGGAAGCTGCCCCAAAAAAAGCGGGAACGCACGCCCCATCACGGAGCATAACCCTTTAAAAAGAGGTCCAGTATTCGCGTTCCCTTATCACTAGTATAATCATAAATGAAAAAATTTCAAGGGGTATTTTTAAATTTCTTTTTTCCGTCAGAGAAGGAGCTTTTTCTGTAAAAAGAGTATCGTTTTTTGCTATAATAGTAGTAGAAAATTTGCTGTTTTTGTAACGGTGCGGTGGCCAAGTGGTAAGGCGAGAGTCTGCAAAACTCTTATTCGTGGGTTCGATTCCCACCCGCACCTTTTCTTTCGGCCCAAAAAAGTTTATTTCGTCGTTGCTCACTCGGTCGAATACCTCGGCGCTACCGCGCCGCTTCGCACAGTATACTTCTCTCGTTCGCGCCTAGAACTAAATCTTTTTTGGTTTGAAAGAACTGTAAATTTAAAATTCCCACCCGCACCTTATTTTTCGGCCTAAAAATCACAAGCACGCCACATTCCATCTGTACTTAATGTTCTTCTGCTACAAACACTTTTACACAAACTCTGTGCCCGTTCGTTTGTGTTATCTGCATAACAGGACCGCGTATCATTTGCATAATTGATTATCAATAAAATACCGGGTAAGTAATCTGTTCCACCGTAAAAATATAATCCGTTATTATACACATACAAATCGGCATATGGGTCCTTTCTATTACCGACAGTCCCTTTCCATATTGAGTTTCCACCACTATCCACATACCCCGATAAATCAATGTCTAAATCCGACCACTTGGTAGCATATGTACCATTTGCCAAATAATAGCGTTGTTGAGCCTGTTTAACGTTAGACGCAAAAGTAATTAACTGCGTCATGCGTGCTTTATCTACTGCCTTTTGATATTGCGGCAGGGCCACAGCGGCCAGTATGCCTATAATTAAAACAACGACTAATAATTCTATTAGCGTGAATGCGTGATTTTTCATAAGGTCTCCTTTTGTTTTGATGTTGCTACATTTAAAATGGTACCAAAAAAAAAAAACGAGTCAAGGGGGTGCTATTTTGACGCAGCAAACAGCATCAAAAAGGACAATAAAAAGAAAGATCCATAAAAATTAGTCCACCCTGAGGTGTCTTTACTCGGGGTCTCCCGCTTTTGTGCCGTTTTTTTAAAAGGCAACGATCTTAAAAGTTGGAGATCCTGACCAAGGACTCCTCAGGATGGACTTTTGTGTGACATCTGTTTGATAACAACTGAGATTCCCGATTACAAATCTCGGGAATGACAGAGAAGTAAATTTGGGGGAAATAACATACAGATTTGTCGTCCCCGAGGGCCGGTATCGGGAACCTCGTTTTTTTCTAAGGTTCAGATTCCCGATAAAGACACTCGGCAATGACGGCCTCTTTTGGCTTTACGCTCATTGAGTTATTAGTTGTTGTATTAATCATTGGTATACTGGCTGCTATTGCCTTACCGCAATACAGAAAGGCTGTTATGAAAGCGCGTTTTACACAGCTTAAAGTATTAGCACACAGTTTGGCTCAAGCTGAGGAAGTGTATCATTTGGCTAACGGACAATATGCCACCAAACTGGAAGACTTGGATATACAACTTCCCGGAGGGCAACTCAATACCAGTACGGACAATGTGTATTATTACGACTGGGGATATTGTTATTTGGATATAAAAGATTCTGAGAACAAAACCAATCAAGTAGCTTGTAACAATACGGATATAGATATGGAGTATCAAGTGCGTTTGCATTTTGCAAATAACTCCGATACTCGGGTTTGCATCGCATTTAATACAGACTTATCATCCCCGCAAAATCAAATCTGTAAAGGAGAAACAAGCAGAAGCACATATACAGGGCAGA
>JAZNWO010000074.1:0-2689 GCA_045593365.1 Candidatus Avelusimicrobium sp. | reverse complement strand
TGCTGCGCCAAAATACCACCCCCTTGACTCGTTTTTTTTTTTTGGCATAATTTTAGTATCCGGAGATTGAAATAAAGGAGAGAGAACATGAGGAAAGCCTTTACACTAATAGAGTTGTTGGTCGTTGTTTTAATTATTGGTATATTAGCCGCAGTGGCGCTGCCGCAATACCAAAAGGCAGTGCTGAAAAGCCGTTATGCTACACTGAAAATGTTAACCCGCAGTATTGCACAAGCCGAGGAAATATATTTCCTTGCCAACGGCCAGTATACAACTAAGTTTAATGAATTAGATATTGATATGCCGGGTGGGAAATTAGATACCAGTACCGATGATAACGTTGAGTACGATTGGGGATCTTGCGCCATCATTATGAAAGAAGGGAGTGAATATAAACACATACGTTGCCGGCGTAACTATTTGGGCTATCAACTCCGCTTACATCATTCAGCAGAACCTGATACGCGGTTGTGTATCGTTTTTACAAACGGTCCTGAAACTACCCTTCGTACCCAATTATGCAAAGCAGAAACCGGTACTTCTGAAATCATATCGTCGGGAGATACTTATCAAGCTTATTTGTATCAGGATTAGTTAATGCAGATCACAAAACCCCCAAAATAATTTGTGCCGGGGGGTTTTGTGTTTGAAAGTTTTATTTCAACAACTTATCAATTTCCTGCTTGTATTGGTCGGCCAGCGTGTCGGAATAGCCGCTCCATACCTTGACCAGTTTGTGCTTTTTGTCAAATAGCATAATATGCGGGAAACCTTGTACGCCCAGTTCGTGTGCGGCTTCGTTTCCTTGGTACAAGGCTTTGGTTTTCATTTGATGATCTTTTTTGACTTGTTCCACCAAGGCGGGGTCATCGTCAATAAATACGCCCACCACTTCTACTTTTCCGTCATACGCGGCACTAGTTTGGTCCAAGGCTACTAAGGAGCGTTTGCACCACGGACACCACGTCGCCATAACCGCAATCAATACCGGGCGGCCTTGATAATCGGCGGAGCTCCATATTTCTTGCGTGCCTGATACCGGGAGCGTTAAATTTCCCAAGGTAGGCGTTTTGGGGATGTCCGGCATCGGCGCGCAGGCACCCAATAGTACTACGGCAGTTAACAGCAAAACTAAGTGTTTTAATTTCATATCATCCTCCGTTACTAAGCTATCCATATTGTACTAAAAAGCCTATTCTTTCGTGGTGGCAAATATATATTACGGAGAAAAAGTATAATATAAGGCGGGGGAAAATATGAAAACAAAAAATACTTCCTGGAAATATACTTTGTGCTTTGCCGCCGCGATTGGGCTGGGCATTTTAAATGGCTTGTTCCCAACCGATGCGGGAATGTTGGTCGCACAATTTTTATCTGATATCTTTGTGCGTTTGTTCAAATTTATCAGCGTACCTGTAATTGGCGTGACGATTTGTCTGACAATTGCCAGTTTGGGCAGTTCTGCCGCAGAAAAATCCCTTTGGAAACGCACCTTAGGATATACTCTGGGTACTACCCTAGTGGCAGCGGCTGTGGGAGCGGTACTGTATTATTTCTTTCCACCAGCCAATGTTACAGCGGTGGCCGCTGCGGCTCCCACCGGACTGGACGCGCAAAAAGGATATTTAGCTTATATCGTGTCGGTGGTGCCGGATAATCCGCTGGCTCCTTTTGTGCAGGGCAATGTGCTTAGCGTACTGCTCATTGCGATAGCGGTGGGGATTGCCATTCGCTATATCAAAGAGAAAGCGCCGCAGCAAACAATTTTAAATTTTTTGTCAGCGGTACAATCGGTTTTGTTTTTTATAGTACGGTTGATTATCCGGGTGCTGCCCTTGGGAATTTTTGGTTTTGCGTCTATTTGCACGCGGGATTTTCAGCACGGGGTGGCATTGAATGGACTGGGAAAATATTTTGTGTTGGTGGTTTCGTCTAATTTATTGCAAGGGTTGGTGGTGCTGCCGCTGCTGCTGGCAATGCGGCGTATTCATCCGCTGCAAACGATGCGCAATATGTACCCGGCGTTGTTAGTGGCCTTTTTTTCCAAATCCTCTGCCGGCACGTTGCCGGTCACAATGTCGTGTGCGGAGCAGAAAAATCACATTCATCCAACAGTATCGCGCTTTGTGCTGCCGATTTGTACCACTATTAATATGAACGGCTGCGCGTCCTTTATTCTAATTACGGTATTGTACCTGATGCAAAATAATGGTGCGGTGATTACCATTCCGACGCTGGTGGTGTGGATATTTATTGCGACGGTAGCTGCTATAGGAAATGCGGGGGTGCCGATGGGCTGTTATTTTTTGGCGGCCAGTTTGCTTTCCTCTATGAATGTGCCGATACAGTTGCTAGGGATTATTTTGCCGTTTTATACGGTATTGGATATGGTGGAAACTTCCTTAAACGTATGGTCGGATTCTTGTGTAGCAACCTTGGTTAATAAGGATACGCGCCAGGCTCTGGAACAGAAATCATAATCCTTTCCGTATTCTTAAAATTAATTTTGGCAAGCACCGGGTGTTTGCTAAAATGCAGTTTAATTTATTAACTAAAACAGATTAATTTAAATATAATTTTAAGTTAATCTATTTTTCGTAAAACTTCAGTTCTTGTGTTTGTTTTCCGTCAGTAATTCTACTGTAAACAGACTAAATCTATCTGCCAAACAAGCTATGTAAAGCCCGCC
>JAZNWO010000073.1:0-40987 GCA_045593365.1 Candidatus Avelusimicrobium sp. | reverse complement strand
AGATAAGGATGGATTTTTGATGTCTCCCATGCAGTTCTTACAGTCTCAAATGTACTGAACCCTAACAGAGGTAGTATTTTTCGCGACAAACGGCAAGTCGGAGGCCAAGCGGTCTTAGGAAGACAAGGCATATTATCAACTCCTTGGCTCACAGAACGACATGGCTACGATCCGACTTAGATAAGGATGGATTTTTGATGTCTCCCATGCAGTTCTTACAGTCTCAAATGTACTGAACCCTAACAGAGGTAGTATTTTTCGCGACAAACGGCCTTCAAAAAATGGTACGCTGTTTTTATTTTCCAACTATGATAGTTCCTGTATTAAACTTAGATCAGGATGCAGTTAATAAATACAACCGCCAAGATACTGTCTGCTCCCCTGCGTATTTTGTAAAATAAATATATGCCCAAACTAAAAACCATTTTTTTCGGTACGCCGGACATTTCCGTACCGTATTTGGAATTAGCACATCAATTAACCGACGTGCAGCTCGTCGTTACACAAGCCGACAAACCGCGCGGACGCGGTATGATCATCACTCCCTGTCCCGTCAAACAGCGTGCTTTGGAACTAGGTTTACCCGTACGTTCGCCGGAAAAAATGAAGGATATTTTTGACGAAATACAACAGCTGCCGTTTGATTTAGGAATAGCCGTAGCGTTTGGCAAAATTTTCCGTCCGGATTTCTTGGCGCTACCGAAACTGGGCATTATCAATGTGCATTTTTCACTGCTGCCACTATTGCGCGGCGCGGCCCCCGTGCAGCATAGTTTATTTCAAGATTTCAAAAAAACAGGCGTCAGTGTTTTTTGGATTGAGCCCGGACTGGATGACGGCCCGCTGTTTCTGCAAAAAGAAATTGAGATAGACCCGTCAGATAATGCCGAAACACTTTTTCAAAAATTAATTCCGTTAGGGCTCTCCGCCTTGCGGGAAACGATAGAAAAAATTACTGCCGGAAAAATCATTAAAACCCCGCAAATCGGTATCCCCACCTTGGCGTCAATGATTAGCAAGGAAGAGACTATACTGGATTTCCGGCGGATGACTGCTTCGCAAATCCACCATAAAGTACGGGGATTAGCCTGCGGTCCTAAACCGCGTGTAAAAGTTTGCATAAATAATAAACAGGAATTCGTACAAATTTTGCGCACCCAATTAGCTGATATTGTAGACACTACCAGTATTCCCGGCATGGTATTATCCATTGAAAACCGACGGGGTATTTTAGTAAAATGTAAACAAGGGAGTATTTGGATTACAATAGTACACCCGGCCGGGAAAAAGCCGATGTCCGCTGCAGATTATGCCAACGGACGCGGTATAAAACTTGCAGACCGTATTTTTGATGTATGACAAACGACAATAGCTTTGAAGAATTTATCGGACAAAAGAAACCTGCACGCCGACGTAAGTGGATTGTGGCTGTAGGGATACTGATATTTTTTATCATTCTCATCGTGTGCTCTGTAGACTGGGTAATGGGTGCTCTTGTTCATACCCGCAAGGAAGTACAGGTACCCGATATCAAAAATAAACCCATTACCACTGCATTAAACGCGCTGGGGGCCGTTAATTTAGCGTTAAAGCAAGCAGGTGTAGAATATGCTGAGGGAGTTCCCCCCGGTTCTGTACTGCGCCAAATTCCGTCAGCAGGCAGCACCGTACGCGAAGGACGCATTATCCGCGTGTGGATTTCCCAGGGCGATGAAATGGTGTTCGTACCATCTGTAGAAGGCTTGGATTTGCGCGCCGCGCAAGTGGCTATCCGCCAGGCCGGACTGCAGGTAGACAAAGTAGAGCACGGTTATTCTTTGACGGTGGAAAAAGGCCAAATTATTTCCCAAAAACCTGCCGCAGACAGTATGCTTACGCGCGGCGATAAAGTTAATTTGATTATTTCTGACGGGCAACCGCCAGCCAGTGTCGTATTGGTGCCGGATTTCCGTAATAAGAAACTGGCCGAAGCTACCTTGTGGGCCAGTCAGCAAAATATCAACTTAATTGTAAAAGAGGATCTGGAATCTCCTTTTTCGTACGGGATGATTGCCTCGCAAAATCCGGCCGCAGACCGGGAAGTAGCGCCGCATTCTAATTTAGAAATTGTCGTCAGCCGCCGTCCGGCCTCAGACAACGAGAAGGTGTATCATTTGCATTATGAGCTTCCGCAAGCACGTAAGGCCATGCGCATACGCATTGTACTCATTGACGCAAACGGCGAACGCGAGATAATTAATGAAAGTAAACAACCCGGCAGCAAAATAGATTTGGAAATCCCATATAACGGAGCCGCGACCTTCCGCATTTTATCGGACGGCATTTTAGTCCGGGAGCGCGAAATACAATGACTTCCCAAATTGCCCCGAGAAATGGTAGAATAATTGTTGCGCCTTCCATTTTGTCTGCCGATTTGTGGCAGTTGGGCAACCAGGTGGAAATGGTTCGCCAGGCAGGTGCAGATTGGATTCACGTAGATGTAATGGACGGACATTTTGTACCGAATTTAAGTTTTGGTCCGGCCATCGTAAAAAGTCTAAAAGGCCACACACAACTGCCGCTGGACGTACATCTAATGGTAGAGCGGCCGGGCAAATTTATTGAACCGTTTGCTAAAGCCGGAGCAGATTTGCTTACCGTGCATATTGAAGCGGCAGACGATATAAACGAAGTTCTTTTAGCAATTAAAAAATTAGGTGTACGCACCGGGCTGTCCATTAAACCGGACACAGACCCTATGCGTGTTGCGCCTTTTTTGCCGCAGTTGGATTTGGTACTTGTTATGACGGTGCAACCGGGATTTGGCGGACAAGGATTTTTACCCGGCAGTCTTGCGCAAATCCAAACCGTGCGTGAACTCATTAAGCAAAGCGGCCGTGATATTTATTTGGAAGTGGACGGCGGCATCAATGCTCAAACCACGCATAAGGCCGCACAAGCGGGAGCGGACGTATTTGTGGCAGGCAATGCTATTTTCGCCGCAGAAAATCCGGCACAGGCCCTGGTAGATATCCGCCGGGCCGCACAAATTTAATACCGCCCGAAAGGGTGAACATAAGGAGAAGTAAAAAATGGCAGTCGTCATTAGATTACAAAGAGTGGGCAAAAAAGCTCAAGCGCAATACAGAGTCGTAGCGATTGAAAAGAAAACCGCCGTCGGTTCTGAAGCCAAAGAAGTGCTCGGTATTTATCATCCGTGCAACAAAAACACCGCTGAACAAGTCAAACTAGACTTGACCCGCGTGCAGTACTGGATGAAAAACGGAGCCAAGCCGTCTGAAACGGTAGCCAGCCTAATTAAAAAGGCCGAAGCTGCTGCAAAATAATTGTTATGAAAGAGTTAGCCACTATCCTTCTCAAATCCCTCTCCGCTAACCCGGACAATGTGGTGGTAGAAGAAAAAGTTGAGAATAACAAAATTTACCTGACGACCCGCGTGTCTGAACAAGACAAAGGCAAGATCATCGGGAAAGACGGCTGTATTATCAAGGCTGTGCGTACGGTGCTCAGCGCCACCGCGGCCAAGAAAGATGTAAAAGTGACATTAAAGCTGGAAGATTAATGCTTAAAGTAGACGTCGTTAGTGCGTTCCCGGATATGCTGACGGTGCCGTTAGGCCAAAGCATTGTGGGACGGGCGCAAAAAGCCAAGGTGCTCAAATTAGCGGTCACAAATCCGCGCGATTTTACCGACGACAAGCACCATACACTTGACGACAGGCCCTATGGTGGCGGACCGGGAATGCTGATGAAAGCCGAGCCGCTATATAGAGCAATTAAGAAATTACGCAAAAAAAACTCAGTTGTAATTTTAACCAGTCCGCGCGGACAGACGTTTACGCAGACGTTGGCTAAAAAATTGGCTAAGAAAAAACACCTGATTTTTGTTTGCGGGCATTATGAGGGAATAGATGAGCGCGTCTATCCCGAAATGGACTTAGAAGTATCGCTGGGAGATTTTATTTTGACCGGCGGCGAACTGGCCGCAGCTGTGATGATAGATGCAATCACACGGCTCGTGCCCGGAACTTTTAAGAAAGAAGATGTAACGGTTTGTGAATCTTTTGAAGAAGGTTTGTTGGAAGCCCCGCAGTACACCCGGCCCGAAGTGTGGCGAGGCAAAAAAGTGCCGCAAATATTGCTAAGCGGCCACCACAAACAGATGCAAGAGTGGAAACAGCAGCAAGCGCTCAAATTGACCAAAAAGTATAGACCCGATTTGCTAACAACCTCTCAGGCAAAAAAGGCCGCAACGAAAAAAGCAGTATAAAAAAACAACTAAGAAAAAATAAAATGATTTTTCGGAGGAAATAAAAGTTATGAACATTAACGAAATTAAACACAATCTGAAAAGCAATGTGCCGTCCTTCCAAGCAGGCGACACGGTGCGTGTCAAAGTAAAAGTAGTAGAAGGCGAAAACGAACGCGTGCAGGCTTTTGACGGTGTAGTCGTAGCCCGCAAAGGCAGTGGCATCAGTGAAACCTTTACCGTACGCAAAATTTCCTTTGGCGTGGGTGTGGAACGCATTTTCCCGATTCACTCCCCCCGCGTGGAAAGCATTGAAGTGCTCAAACACGGTAAAGTACGCCGCGCTAAACTCAACTACTTGAAAAAACTTTCTGGTAAAGCTGCCCGCTTACAGGAAGTAAAGAAAGAAACCGCTGAAACTGCAGAAGCTGCTCCTGCCGCTGAAGCTGAGGCAAAATAACACCTGCCTCTTTCGGGCCAAGGATTATTTCCTCCAACTTAAAAACCCCGCTCATTTGAGCGGGGTTTTTTGATAATAATAAGCACTGATCTTAGGGCAGAGTATATTGTGTATACCCTGTTTCACCTACTTGTCTATTACTGCCCCCTAAACTTAAGCAAACTTTCTCTGCCAAGGCATTAGTCCCATGCCAGCGACAAACACTTTCTCCACTCTTAAAAACTATTAAAAATCTGATATCATCTTTGGTAACACAAAAAAATTCTTTATTATAGTCATGCAGAGCACAGCTCCCCCAACTATATATTTTTTTTGTATCGCTAGAACCTTCCAATTCTCCCCCGGGCAGTTGTATATCCAACTCATCCAAACTGTTCGTAAAATTTCCGTCGGCCATCTTATAAACTTGATTGGCACGGTAAACTGCATCACCCAATATGACTGCTTGCGTGAAACGCGCTTTGGCTACTGCTACTCTATATTGCGGCAGTGCAATCGCCGCCAGTATTCCGATAATTAAAACAACGACTAATAGCTCTATTAGCGTAAAGGCACGACTTTTCATACACTTTCCTCCTTTTCCCTTCAAGTATAAGAAAATTATACCAAAAAAAAAAAACAAGTCAAGGGGTATTTTTACGACGAGAAAAGACTATCAAAAAAATCAGTTAATATACGGAGAGCTTTGTTAAATAGTTCTAGAAATATCCGACACTATTTAATTGTCTACATAATTTCTGTTGTATTTTAGTAGCTTTTGTAACCCCATCATCGTACATAATAGCACAAACTATACGGTCTGGAGAAGCTTCTGAAAGCCGTAAAGTATATATCTGGTCTTTTGGAGAAGTATCATATCGCCTGGCATGGGCCCAATCAGTTGTACTTCCGATAGCAACAGGCGCATAAACAAAATATTTTGTTTTGATACGATTTTTATAACTACCGTTAGGTATAATTTCACCGGGTATATCAACATCCAATAAATCCATTTGGTCCGAACCCACATGCGTGTTATTGGCTAAATAATACACTTGATGAGCTCGCGCTATAGAATGAAGAATCCCAATAGCTTCCGTCATACGGGCTTTTTCAACCGCTGTTTCATATTGCGGCAAAGCGATTGCCGCCAAAATGCCAATAATTAAAACAACTACTAACAGCTCTATAAGCGTAAACGCACGACTTTTCATAGTGTTTCCTCCTGTTTTGATGCTCTACATTTAAAATTGTACCAAAAAAAAAAAACAAGTCAAGCCCTTTCTTTACGACGAGAAAAGACTATCAAAAAAAACACCGCACAAAAAATTGTGCGGTGTAGGCAATGAGTAAATACCTATTTGCGTTTGTGGCGTGAGGCAGCTTTGCGGCTTACCTTACCTGCGGATTTTTTAACCGTTTTTTTGACTACTTTTTTGGCAGATTTTTTCGGTGCTTTTTTAACTGCCTTTTTAGCAACTTGCTTCACGCCTTTATATCCTTCCAAGGCAAGCGGCAATACTTCATCCATGTGCTTAACGGGGATGAGAGTTAATTCCTTGCGCACTTTTTCAGGGAGTTCCGCCACGTCCTTTTCATTGGTGTGCGGGAATAAAATAGTTTTTACGCCTTCGCGGTATGCGGCGAGGAATTTTTCTTTAATTCCCCCCACCGGCAGCACGCGCCCCGTGATAGTCACTTCGCCCGTCATCGCCAGGTGTTTTTTCACCGGCAGGCCGGAAAGCAAACTCACTAACGCAGACGTAATGGTAATACCCGCCGACGGTCCGTCCTTAGGTACCGCGCCTTCGGGAAAGTGAATGTGGAAATCCGTTCGGTCAAAGTTGACACCTTTGCCAAAGCCGCGGCTGCGCGCATACGTGAGCGCGGCCCGCACGGATTCTTTCATTACATTTCCGAGCATACCCGTTAAAATCAGCTGGCCTTTGCCCGGGAGTTTAGTAGCTTCAATAGACAGCGTTTCGCCTCCCACACTCGTCCACGCTAGGCCCGTAGCAATACCCACGCCATTTTCTTCCGTGGCGAAATTAGCATACTTGGGTACACCTAAAAAATCGTGCAAATTTTTGGCGGTAATACTGATTTTTTTGCCGCCGTTTTCCACATATTTTTTGGCAGCTTTGCGGCACAGCGTACCGATTTCACGCTCTAAATTACGCACGCCCGCTTCGCGCACATATTCGCGCATAATCAGCGCCACGGCGGGTTTTTCAATCTCCAAAGAGCCGGGTTTTAACCCATGCTGTTTCATTTGTTTGGGGATTAAATAATTATCCGCAATTTCGTGTTTTTCATAATCGGTATAACCCGAAAAATCAATGATTTCCAGACGGTCGCGCAAGGTGTTAGGAATGCCGCCTAGTGAATTGGCCGTCGTGATAAACATCACTTTAGACACATCATAAGGCACATCTAAAAAGTGGTCCACAAAATCCTTGTTTTGCTCCGGATCTAACAGCTCCAATAACGCTGCCGCCGGGTCGCCGCGCCAGTCAGATCCCATTTTGTCAATTTCGTCCAGCAGAAAAACGGGATTGGCACTTTTCGCTTTGCCAATGCCTTGAATGATGCGCCCGGGCATAGAGCCAATATAAGTGCGGCGGTGACCACGGATTTCGCTTTCATCCCGCACGCCTCCCAAGGACATACGCACAAACTTGCGCCCAATCGCCCGTGCGATAGACTTAGCTAGCGAAGTCTTGCCGACTCCCGGAGGCCCTACAAAACACAATACTGGGCCACGTAAACCTTCTGTCAGTTTGCTGACCGCGATATATTCCAAAATGCGTTCTTTGGGTTTATCCAAACCAAAATGGTCCTCGTCCAAAATTTTCTTGGCGGCTTTAATGTCTAATACATCTTTAGTGGTAACGTTCCACGGCATATTGACTAGCCAATCCAAAAACGTACGAGACACCGTCGCTTCCGGTGAAAACGGCTGCATTTTCTGCAAGCGGTCCACCTCTTTTTCCGCCGCTTCCTTGGCGGCAGCAGATAAACCGTTTTTCTTAATTTTAGCGCGGATATCATCCAGTTCCTTTTGGAAATCATCCTTTTGGCGCAGCTCCTTTTGAATAGCTTTCATCTGCTCATTGAGATAATATTCCTTTTGGTTTTTCTCAATTTGTGCGCGCACTTTGGAATGGATTTTTTCCTCCAATCCTAAAATTTCCACTTCGCTGGTAATGAGCTTTAAAATTTCTTCCAGGCGCTCTTTGACAGGCGCAGTTTCCAAAATCTTTTGGCGCTGCTCGGTTTTTACCATCATATTGGAAGCAATCGTATCTGCCAGTTTAGACGGATATTCAATTTGCCGCAGGAACGAAACTCCCTCCACCGCGATGCGTTTAGACACACGCGCATAATGGTCAAACTCGTCTAATACCTTGCGCATAAGCGCCTGCACAACCGGGCTGTTGTCTTCTTCCTCTTCAATGTACTGCACAGTAGCAAACCAGGTACCCAAGGCTTCGTCCCATCTCAAACGCAATACTTTAGCACGCACAATTCCCTGTAAAAATACTTTGATAGAGCCGTCCGGCATTTTAAGTGATTGCGAAATTTCGCTTACCACTCCAAACGAATACATATCCTCCGCTTTCGGATTATCTACATCAGCATCTTTTTGCGATAAGGCCAATACATGATGCCCCTCCGGGATATCCAAGGCAATGTCAACGGCACGAACCGACTGCGGACGGTTCACCGATAAAGGCAAATTCATTCCCGGAAACATCACTACATCGCGTATGGCTACAGCAGGAATAACAGTAGGTAAAGAAATCATTTTTTTGGTAACTTCTGGCATAATTTACTCCGTAAAATTCAAATTCCTCTCAGCGCCACGGCATTTGCCCTGGCAGCAATAAAAAGTATAGCAAATCTGTGCAAAATTAGCAAGTACTTTATTTGAGTGCTAATTTTAATCAAATAAAATTTCTTTATTTTTATCGGAAAAATAAAAAATTATTTTCCTGTAGCAATAGAAAATTGGAAACCGGGAAGCAAAACCGACGTTTGCAATGTAATAACCGGGCTGCCCAACCGGCGGTATATTTCCAAGGCGCGGTTAAAAAATTCCACTTTTTCCCCTACACACCGCACATCAAAACTCCCAACCGATAATCCTGTACCTAACAATTTAACAACCGCCTCTTTTTGCGTCCATAAAGCTGTTAAAAATTCATCTCCCTGCCCACTCAGTTCTGACGGATGGAAAAAATCTTTTTTCCACACTTCCATACGGTGCACCACTTTTTCTAAATCAATACCCAGATAACGCACCTCATCTGCCACAGCGGCCACGGCATACCCATGGCTGTGGGTAATGCTAAACGGAAGGGAACTGTGTTTTCCTCGTACACACAAAAGCGGCTTGCCGCTAGTGTGCTGTGGCAAAACTTCAATCTCCGTCGAAATCACTCCTGCACACCTTGCTACCAGTTTCTTTAACGCAAATCTGCCTCCGAGCCACTCCTTTTGCCGTTTGGGAAGTTTTAAAGTTTGAAAAAACATTCGTTCCCGTTGGCTTAAAAAAGTTTCGCCCGGAGGCAGTTGGTGTAAATCTACTACTTGTAATTCTACCGACACCTTTATTGTCCAATAGCCTGATAACCGTGTATTTCTATCCACACTTGCCCCTGTTCATCAAATACATAGGCATCGTGCAGGCTTTTTCCTTCGGCTGTCAAACCTTTGAATTTTCCGTACAAATATAATTGTGCAGGAGGCACTTCACGTTTGAAAATAGCTATTTCTTTAATAGCATCCGGTAAGGTCATTTTATTTTCAAATGTCATATCCCGGAAACCACAACATTGGAAAGCTGCTTCAATGAGCATCGGATTGGATAAAAGCACTTTGGGCCCGTCAGTCCATTGAGGCTGCGGAGCCGTATGGTAAACCGCCAAAGAACTGTCTTTATCCGAGTATAAAATACCGCCTAACACTTGGAAACTCGGCCCATGGAAGTACTTTTGATAAATCTCCGCTTGGGTAATTTGAGGAACGGTATGCTTATCTAAGGGAATAAAATCTTTGACGTCCTTCCACGTAGACACGAAACCGCTCTCTAATGCGTGCGCTGTGAAATGGCGGCGGGTATTGCCCATTTTAATACCTTTGCTGTTAATGAAGTCCGACTCAATTTCCATATAAATATCGCCGTGTTCATTTTTGCCGATCACGCGCACCGCTTGCGGACGGTTACGCAGCAGTTTAATCGGCAAGTAAAAATGTACCTCCTTTAACCCTTGCGGCACCTGTCCTCCCAATGCGGTGGCCGTTTGCATAAAGGTTTCCAACCCCATTACACCCGGTACATACGGTGTACCTTCAATCGCATGGTCAGCTAAATACGGGTCTGATTCTAGGTTAAATTCTTTTCCGGTATGAATTTCTTGCGGCGTTTGGGAAAAAATTTGGCCCAAGAAATGAATGGCCTTGCGAGGATCCGGCAACGCCGAGAGAACCGTTTGGACAGCCGGTTTAGAAGCCACGTGCACCGCAGCAGCATCTGACGCTGCAGAAATCACTTCGGGCGCAGCAGCAAAAGCCGGGGCTGTTTTTGCTTGCGAGGCACTTGAAGCAGCCGGCCCTGTGGAGCCGCCTGAAGTATTCGGTGTATTTTCAGGCATAATTTCGTTCATTTCCTGACGGAGTTGATGATCCCAATCCAGTTTACCTAAAGAGCCTGTTAATACCATTTCAGGCACTGTTCCATAGACAATTTCGTCCAAGAACAACTGCATACCGTCTTCCGGGTCTACAAAATCTACGCCATTGGCCCGCAGGAAAGTCTCCACTCCCGCACGCACTCCCATACCTACATTCTTGTAAGCACTCATCGCAATAGCGACCGCACGGTAACCTTGGTTGGTCAAACTAAATGCTGATTTAGCTAAGTAATCATTGGCAGAGGCATAATCGCTTTGTCCCAAGTTGCCATATTTTCCGGCAATAGACGATGCAAAAGCAAACATACCGTTGTCCTTGACAATGTTATTGGCTAAGAAACTGGCAAAGCTCGTGGCCTTTACGTCAAAAATACGGTAATATTCAGCAGGGTCTTTGTCATAAATAAGTTTAGAGCGTTCCAAACCTGCAAAATGGATAAGTCCGTCTACGCGGCCATTTTTGGCTTTGATTTTAGTACAGACTTCTTTAACCATAGAACTGTTAAGCACATCACAGTGATGGTATTCCACCTCACTGCCCAGCTCGCGCAACTTTTGCAGGTTCTTATATAAGGTAATAGAATCCTTAACTTTGCCGAAGGTGCGCTCTAGCAAAACAGGCGTGGCTTTTTGGGTAGTATCGGCTTTTAAGTCCTCCCACATTTGTTTCTTGAGCGCTGCAAGTTCCGATTCATTCATAGATGCCCACAACGGCGTTTTTTCTTGCAGCTCAATAATATCCAACACAATAATTTTACTGTGATACTGTGCGGCAATTTTTTGGCTGAGCATGGCTCCAATACCACGGCCAGACCCGGTGAAAATAACTGTTTTTCCCGTTAAATCAAAATGTTTCTGACTACGGTCTAAACGTACCGGAACGGATAAAATCGTGCTGCGTTCTCCGTCGCGGGTTCCTAACATTAACCGCATATCCCCGTGTAAGATTTCCTCCATCGTACACCGGGCCATTTCGTCCGGGGTGGTACCCGGTTCAAAATCCAATAGTTTAGCTACTGCACCCGTTCTTTCGTATACATCCTTGCGGAAACACGTCGTCCCGCCGCATAACGCTCCGGTAATGGGGTTAAACTCGTCGGAAGTCGTGTAACCGAATGTGCCATCTATTTTGGTATTAACCGCAAAGAAAGTATCGCTGTCCGCGCGGTTTGCTAAACCTTTTTCAAATACACGCAAGGCAATAAACAACGGCATTACATATTTAGTCAAACCTTCGTGTGGGCTAGCCTTTTTGTCAAACTTTTTAACATTGGCTCCCAATAAGTATACGATACCTTGTATATTGGGATCTTCTGCAGCATACTCCTTGAGGGCGCTTTCAGTTTCCTCATAAGACTCCCAATTGACAATGGTCGTATTTTTGCTGCGCGTCTTGAGCGTGGTAAATACGTGAGTTTTTACACCTAACTCTTTAAATTCTTCCTGATAGGCTTTAATAAACTGGGAATTATCAGCAAAAATTAACACTGTACGGTCCTTGGACAAGCGGCGCTCTGACCGTTCTGTTAATGGCGCAGGAGCAACCACGGTTATGTGGCGCAATTTCTTTTCGTGACAATGCTCACCGGCATAACCTTCCGCTTCCGGACGTTCGGCTAAGGACGTATTTTTCGCGATTTCTCCGGTTGGACTCGTGGATAACATATCGTCAGAAGGTTTACCCACCGGATCTGCCGCAGGAACAGCTTCTTGTACAGAAGCCACTTTAACCGGAGCAGAAACAGTTGTTCCTTCAGTTGCTGCCGGAGTAGATGTGATTCCAGCAGGTGCTTCGCCAGGCATCGGAGCCGCCGTTTCAACAGCAGCAGCACCACTATGGCTTAAAGCGAAGTTGATACAATGGCGTATCGTCGGATAATCTTTAAGCTGGATGCCTTCTTGCGAGGCGATACCATAATGTTGACGCATAGCCGCAAACAGTTCAGCTTGCTTGACTGTATCAATACCGAGATCCGCCTCCATGTCTAAATCTAAATCCAGCATATCCTCCGGGTACCCTGTTTTTTCTGCAACCATTTTGACAATCTCTTTTGTTACACTGGCTTCATCCAAAGTAACGGCTTGAGGCGCAGATTGAACCTCAGGAGTTACCACAGGTGCAGGTTGTGCCGCCGGAACGGAAGCTTGTACAGACGGAGCTTCAGCCTGCGGAGCTGGCACTACAGCTTCCTTTTCGCCGCACGCGTGCTCCATTGCGTATTTAATGATGGAACGAATGGTCGGATAATCTTTGAGTTGTACCCCTTCTTGCTGGGCAATTTGGTATTTCTCGCGCATAACCGCAAACAATTCCGCCTGCTTAACGGTATCAATACCGAGGTCCGCCTCCATATCCAAATCTAAATCTAACATATCTTCGGGATAGCCTGTTTTCTCTGCGACTAAAGCGATAATTTCTTTAGTTACGGAGGCTTCGTCTAATGCTACGTGTTTTACTACAGGAGCAGGTTGCACAACTGCAGTTACCGGTGCGCTGACCGCAGGAGCAGGTTGGGAAACGGATGCCACTTGTGCAGCAGTATTTCCCCCCACTTTGCCCGCGTGCTCCACCGCATATTTAATAATGGAACGAATGGTCGGATAATCCTTGAGTTGCACTCCTTCTTGCTGGGCAATTTGGTATTTCTCGCGCATAACCGCAAACAGCTCAGCTTGTTTGACAGTATCAATACCCAAGTCCGCCTCCATATCTAAATCTAAATCTAACATATCTTCGGGATAGCCTGTCTTTTCAGAAACAAGGTTGAGAATTTCCTTAGTAACCTCCTCTTCTTTTAAACTCGGCACAGCTTCCGACGCAGGCTGAGCAACAGGAGTAGGTTGGACAGGCAGAACAGGTGCAGGTGTTGCAACAGGCTGTACTACTGGAGTGGGAGCAACCGCAGCAGTCTGAGCAGAGGTAACGTCCACATTGCTCGCGTGCTCCATTGCATATTTAATAATAGAACGAATGGTCGGATAATCCTTGAGTTGCACTCCTTCTTGCTGGGCAATTTGGTATTTCTCGCGCATAACCGCAAACAGCTCAGCTTGTTTGACCGTATCAATACCCAAGTCCGCCTCCATATCCAAATCTAAATCTAACATATCCTCCGGATAACCTGTCTTTTCAGAAACAAGGTTGAGAATTTCCTTTGTTGCTGTTGCCTCATCTAGCGGTTTAACGGCTGCAGGAGCAGGTTGCATCACCGGGGTTGGAGCAGGTATAGGTTGCACCGCCGGAGCGGGTGCCGTTTGGACCGGAGCAGGTGCTTTGTGCACCGTATTTACTTTATCTACAAAAGCCTGTGAACCTTCCATTACCAAGGATGGCTTAATCCCATGCTGGTAATTATCCTTAATACGCAACGTATTTTGTACCACCTCTAACACCGGATTTTGTTGACCGGAAATTTCTTTCAGCCACGCCGTATGCTTGGCTTCATCAAAAATACGCGGCTCACCCACCGTCCACGATTTTTCTAATAAAGTCATTCCGATTTGCGAACCAAATCCGGCTGCCAAACGCAAGGCGTATTTGAAATTGTAATGTCCGCCTTTACTGAGTGTAATTCCTTCCAGTTCCGGGTCCGCCTCCTTGAAATTGGCAATCGGCGGCACCAAACCCGTACTCAAACAGCGCACGGCAATTACATCTTCCAGCCCGGCGCCCATAGAGTGGCCGGTAAATCCTTTCGTATTGCTCACGATAACAGAACTGACATCTTTGCCAAAAGTGGATTTTAAGGCGTACGCCTCAGCACTGGCAGAACCGCCGCGCGCGGGTGTATAGGTTTCATGTGAAATAAAAACAAGCTGTTTGGCAATTTCCGAACGGCTTAATCCATATTCTTCTTCAGCAGTAGTTACCAAGCGGTTCATTACCTGGGCCACGTGTCCCACATCCAAGCGGGTTACGTGAAAACCACTGTTAGCAATTTCAGTGGACAATAACTTAGCAAGCGGCTTCATACCGCGCTTGGCAATTTCGGCTTCGTCTTCCACGATTAAAGATACCGCACCCATACCAACAATCATTCCGTTGCGGCGGCGGTCAAATGGCAAGGCCGCTTTGGTGACGTCTCCCTCGGTAGTGGCCGCACCGGAAGCTAAGAAAGCTGTCAAAATCCATTCCGATACATTGTCATTCGTAATGTCATCAGCACCGATAACAATGACACGTTTGCAGCGGCCCAGTTTAATCCAGTCTTGCGCCAAAGATACCGCTTGGGCGGTAGACGCACAGGCAGAACTCATGGCAAGTGCAGGTCCGCGGGCACGAATCCATTGACAGAAGTGACAATGCGCAATAATAATGGTTTTTAAGATAAATTCAGACGTAAAGGCTTCGGGCTCAATCTCTTTCTCTTTGAAATTAGCGTTATACCATGTTTCAATTTCCGCTTTTAAAGCCGGATCCGAAATCTGGTTAATAAACTTATCACAAAACGCGCGCACTTCTTTGGCAGTTTTGTTATTAAGCAACCCCGTTACACGCTTAGTTAAATCCCCCATCAGACTGTTGGCTACTGGGAAAGCAGAAGTAAAAATCACACCTGTTTCGTCAATCATTTCGGCAGGCAAACCCCAGCGGTCCGGCAAATAACCGCCCGTAGAAGTCGGTTTGTAGTAGAGCACCAGCGGAATACCGGCATCTTTTAGGGCAAGCATACCTGCGGCAATAGCCAATTGGAAACTGCGGTCCATAGAGCGCACCCATTTAGCGGGCAAACCAAATTCTTTTTCTAAATCAAACGCACCGCTCTTGGCGTATAGTTTAATAGCCTGGTTTGGTGAGGTTAAACGTTCAAAATGATGATTACCATCCTGTGATTTGACGACAAATTCTACGTGTTTATCTATTTGTTTTTGTTGGATTTCCGACGATACCGGCTCAATCATATTGCGTCCGGATAAAATTTCGTCCAACACTCCGTCCCGGAAAACACGGTCCCAACTGCCCGGACCGCCTGCTGCAATACCACTAATAACAATATTCTTATGCATACAATTTTTTGCTCCTTGGTTAGACGCGGGGGTTGGGGCAACCGCAGTAACCGCTTCTGCTTTTGTATCGGCGGCAACGGAGGCATCCACCCAATTGACAAACGCAGGGTTATAAGAGGAATGGTCGCCGTAAATATCGGTTCCTGTCCAATCAATAAAAATACCAGATGAAGTCAAATTGGCAAACAAATCATTAAACTCTACAATGCCGCCTTTTTTGGGGTGGTTGGAAGCTAATACTTTAATATCCTTTTTATCTGATAAAGTGTTAGCGGCCAAGGCCGATAATACCCGTTTAGGACCGCATTCTACAAACAAACGCACGCCAGATTCGTACGTCGTACGCAATTGTTTCATCCATTCTACGGAATGGGAAATTTGTGTGACGAGTAAATCTTTAATTTTTTCCGGGTCGCTCGGATAAAACTCGGCCGTTACGTTGGTGGTAATCGGCATTTTGGGTGAATGAAATTCTAAGGTATCTAAGAAAGCCCGGTATTGCGGCATAGCCGGTTTGACAATAGCCGAATGAAAAGCGTGTGATACCGGGATTTGTACGGCTTGAATACCCATATCAGTAAACATTTTAATTGCATCATCTACTGATTTGCTGGCTCCGGCAATAACGGTTTGGGTCGGACAATTTTTATTGGCTACCGCCACGTATCCGCTGACCCGTTTGAGTTCCGGCTCCACTGTCTCCGTCGGAGCAGCCACGGAAGCCATTTTACCATTATCTTCCACGCGGATTTCAGACATTACCTTACCGCGCGTACAAACTGCCTTGAGTCCGTTTTCAAAATCAAAAATTCCGGCAGCTACTGCAGCTGCATATTCGCCCAAACTGTGACCCATTACTACATCCGGCTTTAGACCAAATTCCGACAGCAAACGCATCATAGCAATATCGGCAGTCAGCATAGCGGGCTGGGTCATTTCAGTTTTCCGGATAGCAGCTTCACGTTCCACTAGTTGTTCTTTGGTTTCGCCGGGTTTACTCCACAAGGTTTCTGTCAACGTTTCGCCAATAATATTCATCAAGTGGCGGTCCGCCTCCAAAAAGGTATCCATCACTACCTTATATTTGGAGGCCAAATCCTTCATCATATCTACATACTGCGATCCCTGGCCCGGGAACATAAAGCACACCTTCGGTTTAATACTAGTCGGGGTAAACGGATAAATGCCTTTCATCTTTAAGTATAAAGATTCTTGCGCCCATACATCTTGCGTTCCGGCAATTTTAATAAAGTATTCAATTTTTTCCTTGAGCTTATCCGGATTTTCTATGTTCATCGCCACGGCAAATTTATGCGGTTGCTGAATATGATTTTTGTACGCAATTTTAGGCAAATATGTAATATCGTGCTGGATAGCCAGTACCGCCTTGCCTAATTCATTAAATAATTCCTGTTTAGTATCAGCCGAAAAAGTTAACATATCCCCTTGGATTTTTTCGCCGGGGACCAACAAATTATACGGGGTTGCATTCATCGTAGAGAGCTCCTGTTTAGGTGTAGAAATAGAGGAAACAGCGGACGGCGTTTGCGGTGTTTTAGACAACAGGCCGTCGTTCATTTCTTCCAATGCCACATGGAAGTTAGTACCTCCAAAACCAAAAGCTGACACATTGGCACGGCGCACTTTATCCGTGTTCCACGGCTCAGCTTTAGTAATGACGCGGAAGGG
This sequence comes from Candidatus Avelusimicrobium sp., assembly GCA_045593365.1. GTDB lineage: Bacteria > Elusimicrobiota > Elusimicrobia > Elusimicrobiales > Elusimicrobiaceae > Avelusimicrobium. Next base: position 23,908 of record JAZNWO010000073.1, on the reverse strand, counting down.
GCTGGTCGCCCAATCTACCGTCGGGTTTGGTGTTTCAAAATTGACAGAGGGCGGCAGTACCTTATTATAAATTGCGAGCGAGGTTTTAATCAGCGACGCAATCCCGGCGGCTGCTTTAGCGTGGCCGATTTGACTTTTGACACTGCCCAGCCCAATGGTGCCCGGTTTGGCGTACGGGGCAAAAATGTCATAGAGCGCATTAAGCTCCACGGCGTCGCCCACGCGGGTGCTGGTACCGTGTGCCTCAATCAGGCCCACGTCGCCAGGCGTATAATCTAATTGTTCAAAGGTTTTTTCTACGGCAATTTTTTGGCCTTTGGGATTGGGGGCGGTAATGCCCTTGCCTTTTCCATCAGAAGATGCACCGATAGCGCGGATGACAGCATACACTTTATCGCCGTCTTTGACCGCATCGGACAAACGCTTCAAAATAACCGTTCCGGCCCCTTCCGCCATGACAAAGCCGTCGGCCTTGGCATCAAACGGGCAAGAACCCGTGGCAGACAACGCGCCGATTTTGCAAAACTTAATGTAGGAAGCAGGAGCCATCATTTGGTCCACACCGCCCACAATTGCCATATCAAAATTGCCTTCGCGTAAACCGTTGACTGCCTGGTCTACCGCGGCCAAGGATGTGGCACACGCGGCATCTACCGTAAAGTTGGTACCGTGCAAATCAAACACATTGGCTAAGCGGCCCGCGATGACGTTTGCCAGTTCGCCCGGCATGGAATCTTCCGTCACGGGCATAAAATGCGCGCGCACGCCGTCTTCCATTTCGTCAATGAGTTTCTTACCGGTTTCAGGAGATAAGGCCTGGTAAGTCGGTGTTTTCTTTAAAATCTCGTAATAGACGGGACGGTTTAAGCGCAAGTTGGACTTGTCATTTTTCATACCGCCCATAGAGTTGCCCACAATTACCGCACAGCGGTTGCGGTCAAACTCCTTTTTGTCATAGCCGCTATCCTCCAAAGCCATACGCGTGGTCTCAATAGCTAAATGCTGAATGGGATCCATTTGCTTGGCAATTTGCGGCGGAATGCGGTAGCGGATAGAATCAAATTTGAAAGTGGAGGGAATAAAGCCGCCGATTTTGGAATACAGTTTGTCCTCGGCTTTATGGTCCGGGCTGTAGTAAAGGTCGGCATCCCAGTAGGATTTAGGAACTTCAGTGATACAATATTTACCAGATTGGATATTTTGCCAGAACTCGTCTTTTGTGAGGGCCCCCGGCATGATGGCGCCCATACCGATAATGGCTATAGGCTCTTTGGTCTTTGTATTCATGTCATCTCCCGAGTTTTTGGTAAAACTCTATATAGGTATATTATATGAAATTTGGCAAGCCGGGCACAGAATATGCAAGCATTTTTTAAAAAAAGGCTTGACAAAATTTAATTAGAATTATTAGAAAATGGCAGGTTGGAACTTGATTTTGTAAACAGATATCCCAAAATAACGGGTTATTTTGCTATATTTACCGTTAACATTAGCAAGACTAGCTCCCATTTTGATAAAACTACTGGCAAATTTGAGGTTTATTTTGCAATTTGCGGTCTATCAAAAGAAATATCTACCATCATCATCCGAGGCAGATTTGCCGGATAGGCTTTTACAAATTGCTGTACCCAAGGAGGACCAGGCAAAACAAAATCTTTTATCAGGGTCAGTAGCTGAATGAGTGTATCTGTATACAATGCTAAAATCCCGATTTTGACTACACGCCCCCCAAGTGCCATTATGTCCCGGACAATAGTAAGCAGCCGCACTGTAATTATCAGCAGCATATCCGTTATAAGTACTAAAGTAAAAATTAGAACCACAAGGCCCAGAATAGTTTCCCCCTTCCTCCGAAACGCAATCGCCCGGCCACGCGATATCCAAATTATCCACATCATCTGTATAACTGCCATTTGCAATATAATATACTTCCTGGGCTTGTTTTATAGAGCTTAATAGCGGCAACATTGTTGCCACGCGCGCTTTAACAACTGCCCTTTGGTATTGCGGCAAGGCGATGGCGGCCAGTATGCCGATAATTAACACAACGACTAGTAATTCAATAAGTGTGAATGCTTTTTTCATAATATATCCTTTATTTCAATTTCCAGATACTAAAATTATGCCAAAAAAAAAAAACGAGTCAAGGGGGTGCTATTTTGGCGCAGCAAACGGTATTCAAAAAACGGCACGCAAAAAGTAGCGTGCCGTTTTTTATTTTTCAATTAGAAAAGGAAAACAAAAAAATAGCCTTCCGGCAGGTTGTCTGCCGGAAGTTCCCTTAGACAAGAACGTTGCAAATAAAATCTTTTCCTTATATTATTTAGTAATAAGAAGTTTTGCTACTCTATTCATAAGCACCGCAAGGTAGGTTCTTAAAACAAATCACATTAAAATCAAGGTTGATGTGCGAACAAATACCACTGCAGCCTGCAGAATAGCCGACGGATAAAGCCGTCGGGCGGCTTGCATATAAACCGCCAGTTGCGCGGCATACTTTTGGGCAGCCTGTTGTTCCGTACCGGGAGCGACTTGGTCCGTTTTATAATCCACCACCCATACCGTTGCGTTGCTGTCTTGCAAAAGTAAATCTATTACCCCGCTGACCAGGCCTTGCTCCGCTTGACAGGAAAAAGGAAGTTCTGCCCCTAGCAGCCGCATTGCAGCTAGCCGTTTATAAACAGATGAGGCATAAAAATTCTGCAAAAGCTGCACCAAAATCATCTGTTGTTGCGACGACGCGTACAGAGCTACGGTTTGCACCGTCGTTTCTAACGGTTCATCGTATGCGTGGCGACGCGCCAAAGCAGCGTGCACCCATGTACCCATTTGCAGAGCTGTTTCATCAGCAGGACCTGTTTGTTCTAAAGCCGAAGGAGCCAACGGCCCGCGCTCTTGTGTATAGTGCAGATATTCGACACGGCGGTGTTCATAGACACGACGCCATGCAGCTAAATCTCCAGCTAACACCCGTTTCTGAGCCGGATGAGAGGCGGTATAAATAAATTCTACAGGCGGCACATACGGTAAATAACACATACGCAACACACCGTCTTTGCCCACCGTCTGCGGCTGTTCCTCTTCCGGTGGAAAAACACCTGCGCGTACCAATTGCGCTGCGATGGAGGAAACCTCCGGTTTTTCATTTCCCACTAAGAGTAATTTCTCACGCGCACGAGTCAGCGCTACATATAAAATGCGTATTTCCTCACAACGGGCGTGTTCGCGCTGCTCCTCCTCCAACCAGGCCAAATTAATATCAGCATACCTTCCGATACGGAAGCCGTGCAAATCCTTTTGCCAGGAATATAAGTGAGCCGGCCGCTTAGCAAGCGTGTTGACTTCCTTTTTAGATATATCTACCAAAATTACGACAGGAAATTCCAATCCTTTTGATTTATGCACCGTCATGACGCTAACTGCCTGGGCGGCCTCTCCCTCGGGCAATGCAGTCAATTTGCCTGCTTCCTGTTCCATAAGTTCCTGTACGCGGGCTAAAAATTGTCCCAGTGTGACAGGTGTTTCCAGCGAATACCCCTCAGCCAAAGAAATCAGCCGCTGTAAATTAGCCAGGCTGCGTTCTCCGTCATAGGCCAAAATGCAAGCTTCCGCCAGCCAACTCCCCTGTACGAGGCTGCGCAGCAATTCCCGTAAAGGCTGCCGACCGGCCCGTGCCGCCATTTCGCGCAGCCACGCAAATAAACGCTCTAATTTTGTATCTGTAGACGGATAACGGAAATCTAATTCTTTGCGCTGCGCTGCCTGATACACTTCTTGATCTGTCAATCCTCCCAAAGGGCTTCGCATCACACCTACCAGTGAAATGCGGTCTTGCGGATCCTCCAGCACGCGCAAGATATTTAAGAAATCTGCCACCTCTTGCCGACAGTAAAAATCTTTATCCTCTTCTATGGCAAACACAATACCATGGCGGCGCAGCGCATCCGTATACGGCCACAAGGTGGTAGACGCACGCGATAAAATAGCAATATCTTGATAAGCCAGTTTGCGTCCGTTTTGCAAGTTCATCCGGCCTACGTTTTCTTCAATCCATTTTGCTACAAATTCTGCTTGGTTATGGCGGTAATCATCAGCTCCAGCCTTTTGTGCACTTTCAGTTACCAGAGCCATTTCTGTTGCCCCGGGGTGTCTTTCTTGAGCGGTAAAAATCGCTTCATACGCTGGTTGGAAATCAGGCTTTTCCGTCATAACCGCTCCGCACACTTCATTCGTCAGCCCGATAATTTCCGGTCCGCTGCGAAAATTCTGGCGCAAGTATTCCTTTTTACCGCCTTGCTGTAAAATGAGTTTGGTAAATTGGTCGTAAGCCGTGATGTCCGCTCCGCGGAAACGATAAATAGACTGTTTCGGGTCGCCTACTACAAACAGTTTACCCGGCTCCAATTTCACTTCGCGCCAATTCCTTGCGCCATTACCCTTTTGTTCTGCCAAATATAACAACAATTCCCCCTGTGCCGGGTCCGTATCCTGAAATTCATCAATGTACAGCACATCATATTTTTCTTGCAACAGACGGCGTACCAATAAATTATGCTGTAACAAATCCCGTGCTTTGACAATTAAATCGTCAAAACTTAAAATCCCCGCTTCAGCATAACGCGCCTGCACCTCCTGTGTAAAATCCCGCAGTAACCCATACGCCTTGAGAATCCATACCTGCGCAAATGGATCAGCTTGCGCAGCAAAACGGCACAAGGCCTTAGCTTGCTCTACGCTGTTTTCATCCCAATCTTTCGGAGCCGATTTAATCAAAATTGTTTCTTCTTCCTTCTCTGGCAAGCCCCCCGTTTCCAACCACGTCTGTGCCTGCAGAAAACGCCGCGCAGCCTGCTGCAAGGCCAGTTCAATTTGGCGCGGCTTTTTCTTGTCTTCTAAAAACGTATTGCAAAGACGGTCTGCCTCTTCCGCACGCTCCCGGCAAACTCGGGCCAAAAACGCTTTTTGTGTGCCGTATTGATAATCCCGTACTTTGCCGCTGCACATTTCACGTGCACAATCATACAATTCAGACAGAGAAACCCGTGCCAACACTTCCTTCCACACAGATGCCCGCGAAGCATTTTCCCCCAACTCTTTATCTAAAAAACGGTTCCACAAGGATTCCAAAATGTATTGCGCACGGCCTCCTTTATCAATCTCGGCATTAGGAGTCAGTCCGGCTTCCAGCGGATACATTCGCAAAATATCAGCACAAAAACTATGAATAGTACCTATTTGGCTGCGGTCCAGTTGCGAAAGAGCTAGTTCTGCTCGGAATAAAATATCTGCTTCTGCCACAGAAAAATGTCCGCGCAAAGTGTCCAAAACCGGGTCATTGGTTTTCTCACGAATTGCCGTTACTACCGCTTGCAATTTAAAGACCAAACGTGTTTTTATTTCCGCGGCGGCTTTTTCAGTAAAAGTTAACGCTACCAAACGCGGGGCAGTAATTCCTTGCGCCAGTAAGGCAAAACATAGCCGTTCAATCAGCAACGTCGTTTTACCTGTACCTGCTCCGGCTTCCACCACCATATTGGTGCCTAAATCCGTACGTACACGCAGACGGTCCTCTGCCAACTGTGTCATCGGGTGGCCTCCTGTAATTTCTTCGCGGCAGCGGCATGGCGGGCCCGCAACAAAGTATGAAAAGAATCCTTCCGGCAAATAGCTGCATACGGGCAATACGTACAGTGTTCGCCGGGATTAATAAAAAATTGTCCCTGCTGAATAAAATCTGTCAACATAGTTACAAACTGGGCTGCCCGGCCGCATACCGTTTCAAATCCAGCCGCGGAAAGTTCCTGGCGAGCATAACCTTGATTGATATTTAACAAGAAAGCCCCGTCAGCAGAAAGGCCACGTGTATACGAACTGTCTTGCGCTAAAAGCAAGTAAATAAACGGCTGTAAAATTACATACTTAAACATATCGGCTGCCAAATCTTTACCGCCGTGGCGACCGGATTTATAATCTATTACACGGAAAGTTTGATGAGTCTTATCTATATCAATGCGGTCAATAATTCCTTTTAGTTTAAGCTTTAAATCATTTGACGGTATATATACTTTTTCAAAATAGGTCTCAAAAATGCTTGGCACAAAATTACCCAATTGTTCAGCATCCTTTTGTACAAAAACAGATAACTTATCGTGCATATCTTTCAAAATTAATTCCCAAATTACCGGATAAATACCGAATTGCTTATAACTTACCAGGGTATAATGCCGTTCAAATGCCTGATCCAAACGCTCCTGCAAAGCTGCGCCAAACAGCTGCCCGGTTAATCCGTCCCTGTACAATTTTTGATAGTACTCTTTAAGTACTTCGTGATATGCTGTTCCGCGCAAATTCGGAGCCAGCTCACTGCGGCTAAAGACCTCATCTGTCTCTTTCAGGCCAATGCCTTTGGCAAAAAAATACTTCATCGGACAATGCGCCAAATCCTGCAGTGCTGAAGGAGAAAGTCCCTGATTGTTTTGTTCCGCAAAAATAGCCGCGCCGCCAGATACTATGCCATCCCGCGGCGTCAAGGCGCTTAAAGAAGTAATTTGTTTAGAAGCCTCACAGACCGTTCGCAAGGTTTCATCTAACAGTCCTGCCGCTTGATAATTGTCCGCGGAAGCGTGAGCGGCTGCCAATGCACAAGATAATTCTTTCGGCGTCCAATACCGCAAATCTGCGTCTGTATTTTTTACTTTCCACAGAGAAATTTGCCGCACCGCCGTGTCTAAACTGAACCGCGCCGCGCGGGCTAGTTCGACCAAATAACTAGATAGTACTAAAGGTTTTCCTTCTCCATCGGCACGTACAAACGAAAGGTACAATTTTTCTGCTGCGGCTTCGGCCATACAAAAGAATAATAAGCGTTCCTCATCAAAACGCTCCATTTTTTGATTAATCCAAAATCCCAATTGGTCACGCAAAGTACGGCGGTAATAGTCCTTCAAAATTGGATCCTCGCGAATTACCTGTGGAAAGGACTTTTCATTCATTCCTAGCAAAAATACCACCCTAAACCCAAGCCCACGCAAAGCCCCCACATCAGCCACCGTGACCCCCGATGGCATATCAATAACCTGATGCAATTCAACTGTCTGTATGGCTGCAAACAATTCATCCAAAAACTCCCGCGCACCAGCCCGAGCAGCCACTGCCGCGTAACGCTTAAAACCATCCAACGTATCTTTCAATTGCTGCCAGGTTTGTTTTTCCTCGGCATTGAACAAATCTATATTTGTATTCTCTTGCAAAAACGCCCAAGCAGTCTGATATAAATGCTCCCAAGTATCCGAAGTTTCCAAAGCTTCCAATTGCTCTTTAGTGCGGGCTAACCATTCCAAAAAAACCGGGTCATACGATGCTAAAACAGGATGCACCAAACTGGTCCACTGCGCATAATCGCGCTTAGCTAAACTTTCAGAAATTAAATATCGCCAATTATTTTTTTGCTTAAAGTAAGGTGAATTTACTACAGACAAGATATCATCCTTATCAAAACCGCGCCGTACCAAGGACAATAAGTTAATTAAGAATACCCCCAACGGCTTAGTGGTCCAAGCATAAGCAAAATCCGCTTGCAGCGGTACCCCGTGCTGTGCAAAGACACTGGGTAGTTCTGTTTGATAGGGAGCCAGTGAACGCGCGGTTACGGCCATATCTGCATACGGTATTTTTTCTTCCTCGTGCAAGCGTAACATTTCCTTCGCTACAAAAAACAATTCCCGCTGTACATTAGGACAGGAAATTACTTGTAAACCCGGTGGAGTTTGTTGTACCGCTTTCGATGTAAAAAGATAAGACAAAGCCTCCCCAACAGCAATTTTCTCGTTTTCTGCCAAAGCTTTTGTATCCTGCGAGACGCCCAAAATATTCGCTTCAAAAAATTTGCGTCCATATAAAAAAGCCGGGCTTGCCGAATACAACCAAAAAACAGTCAGCGGATACCGGGTACGCAAGGTATTAAAGATTTCCAATTGCCGTCCGGTTAATTCATAAAATCCATACAATATAATTTCTGCAAATTGGCCCAACCATGGCGATTTCTCCGCTTGGGCAAGTGCTTGGGCAAAATAAGTCTTATATGAACGGTACCCCGGCACTTGCTCCATTTTTGTTTCATACGCTTCAAACACACGCACCAACCAATGAATATGCGCCGCATCCTCCTCCAGTATGGGATTTTGGGTGGTCTGCAAATGTTCTGCCAATACTTCCGGCACAGCCAGTCCGTCCGCCAAATCACGTAGCGAGGCACGCAACGCCGTCACAAAACCGCGGCTAAATCGGTAGCGATCCAACCCCGGCGCTGTCAGTAAATTTTTAAGCAAATAATCATGCAAAGTGTCTCCCGGTAAAAGCGGCAACCGCGGACCAGGTATTTCTCTGTCTAAGGCAGAAAGTAGTTGCGAAAAGGTAACAAAAAACAAATTACTGATCAAGCCCTGTTTAAGTACCAATCTACATTTCAGCTGTTCCGCTATGCGTCCAGACGGGCATAAAACCAGCACAGGCCGTTCCGGACCGGGTTTAATACCGGTAACATATGAAACAAATTCTTTTTCTAAGGCCCGGAAAGGTCCGTAAAATGTATTCATAAAATGCTATAGTAATAAGGTATTTTATACATTATTACATTTTTGGTGCCTATTGTGCGCCGGAACTGATAAATTATGAAAACGCTTATTCTAATGCGCCACGGGCAGGCTGAATTTTGTGACGGAACAGATGCGCAACGTGCCCTGACTGGTGCCGGGCAGGAACAAACACAGCAAACCGGAATTGCTTTAAAACAAGCCGGATTTATACCGCAGTTGATTTTATGCAGTCCGTTACTACGCGCGCACCAAAGCGCAATTTTGGCCGGACAAGCTTGGGCACAAACCCCGCTGGATATCCCGGAATTAGATGGACGGTTAAGCGCAGCGGGCTTATTGGATTTTGCCCGCGCCCAGTTGGCACAGCAAGATTGCATAATGCTCGTCGGACATAATCCCAATATCAGCCTGGTCGCCGCTATGTTAAGCGGAAAATATATTTCTTTCCGCCCGGCTGATTGTGCGGCATTTGATGTAACCGATTTTAAGAAACCTACTTTACTATTTCAGGAGCTTTCATGACGATATTTGATGCTGTTTTACTTGGACTTTTACAAGCACTTGGTGAATTTTTGCCCATATCCAGTTCTGCCCATTTAGTACTACTGCCGTTTTTCCGCGGGCAAGCCTATCAGGGAATTACCTTTGATGTAATGTTGCATTTGGCTACGCTGCTGGCGGTTTTATTATATTTTGCAAAGGATTGGTACGTCCTTATCAAAGACGGTCTAACCCGCCCTAAAACAGAAGAAGGCAAAACCTTATGGTTTTTGGTATTGGCTACTTTCCCGGCGGCAATCGCGGGCGTACTATTTCATCACCAAGTGGAAACCGCTTTTAGAAATCCCGTATCTATTGCCATTTGTTTGGTTGTCTTTGCTTTAATCCTAGCCTGGGCTGACCGCAAAGCGGCTCCCTCAGACCACGCCGCAATTAATCTGAAAAATTTACTAATTATCGGCTGCGCGCAAGCGCTTGCCTTAATGCCAGGCGTATCACGCAGCGGAATTACGATTACAGCGGCTTTATTCTTAGGATTTTCCCGCCCGCAAAGCGCGCGCATTTCTTTTTTGCTTTCCACTCCCATTATCGCCGGAGCGGCTCTGTTGGAAATGACGCATTTATCTTGGGCGGATATCAATGCACCGTTGCTGTGGGGATTTATCAGTGCTTTCTTAGGAGCTTTGCTCGTCATCGGTGGACTGATGAAATATATTAAAACACATAGCTTTGCCGTGTTTGTGTGGTACCGTGTGTTATTGGGAGCAGCTATTATTTTGTGGTGTTTAAGATAGAGAGAATATGAGCTATTTTTTAGCGGTTTGTTTGGCTTTATGTTGGGGAAGTGTTTTCTTAACAACTAAAAACATCGTAGAGGTATTGCCGCCATACTGGGGTACCTTCTATATAGTACTGGCCGGGTTTGTTTTCTTTTTAGTATTGGGAATTTGCCAACACAAAAATTTCCGGATTCATCCGCGGCAATTATGGCGGCCTTGGCTGATCGGGCTGCTGCTGATTTTGCTGCCATTTGCAGCCCGCAGTTGGGGACAGCGTTTTGTAGCGCCCACGATTGGCGGGTTGATAAACGGCACGGTGCCGATGTGGTCTTTTATAGCCGCAGCGGTGCTGCTCAAAGGCACTGACCGCTTTACCTGGCGACGGGCGGCGGGCGTACTGACCGGGCTTGTGGGGCTGGCGGTCATCCTCGGTCCGTCCTCGTTTACATTTCAAAATAATTTATCCACGCTGTACGGAGCAATGGCTTTGCTCATGATGGCGTGGTCGTATGCACTGGGAAATGTGCTGACCAAAAAAATTATGGTGGACGACAAGCATACCTCTTTAGCTGCCAATACATTTCACCAGTATTTATTTTCTGCCATCATTTTGCTAGGGCTGGCCTGGATGCTGGAGCCTGCCCCGCAGATATCCGATTTCTCGGCGGTGGTAATTATTTCTATTTTGTGTGCGGGCGTTTTTTCCTCGGCGATTGCGTTTTTATTGCTGCTGGCGCTGCTCAAACGGTGGGGCGCCACGCGCACGGCTGCCATTTCATATGTGACGCCAGTTATTGCCATGGTAGGCGACCTGATTTTCCTACGCCGCATTCCAGCCGGGCATGAGCTACTGGGATTATGTTTTATTTTTATCAGCTTGTGGCTGATACAAAAACCCGTCCAAGCAAAATAATTTTTCCCCATCTCTTAAACCCCGCTGTTTAGGCGGGGTTTTTTATTTTTTCCCAAGAAAGTGAAGGCAGGCCTTGACTTGTTTTTTTTTTTTGGTAAACTATCTATAGTTGTGAGTCGCAAGAAACACATTTTGATGCCCCTTGCGATGTGTCGCAAGGTTACAAAACAACGTAGGAGATTTTTTATGACAAAAACAAAAAAAGAATTTACAAGTAAGCCGTCATCCCGCAACGTCTCTATGCGGGATATAAGGTCGTTTTCCTCTCCGGCCATACCCCGCATTACAACCTTGCGGGGTGACCAGGCCGCAGCCAGTGCGCGTGCTGCATTTACATTAATTGAATTACTGGTCGTTGTACTTATCATCGGCATACTCGCCGCAGTCGCCTTGCCGCAATACCAACGGGCCGTGGATAAAAGCCGCTACGCCACCATGATACAAACCGCCCGCAGCATTGAAAATGCGCAAGATGTTTTCTATATGGAAAACGGATACTATGCCACCGACTGGGAGCAACTAGCCGTAGCGCTGCCGACCGATTTGCCGCGCACACACGACGGCCGCTTATCCATAGGGCACGCCGGGTTTGCCATCGGAAATATTTATACTTCCGCTATTTATTATGACGAAGGAGATACGCGTATTGCTGCATTTACTTTATATCACCGCAATCACACCAATCAGTCTCTACAAGATGACAAAGGGCAAATCCGCTGTGTTTCATACGGAGCACGCAAAGAACGCGGCAACGCCATTTGCAAAAGTTTTGGCGGAGAATTAATTAGCGAGAATGCTAACTGCGGCGGGAGTGAGGCTTGTAACGTTTACAAACTAGCTGATTTTTAAAAAGAGGCGGGGCTAAAATTCGCCCCGCTTCTTACAAAGTTATGCCGGAGTATTGCCGCTGAAATCGGGCTTGTCGGGCTCCGGGTCGGGGCAAACGGATTTGGCACAACGGTTGCGGAAGGCACACGTGGCACAATGTGACGTGTCCGGCTCAAAATTCCCCGCTTCAATTTTCTCGCCAACAGAAATAAACGTGCCCAAAATTTTCTGCTCGTCAAAGGCTTCAAATGGCGCACTGATTATTTTATCAAACGCCGTGAAATAAAAAGAGGCTTTGCCCTTTTTCATATTCCACGCACGCTGCGCGCCAATGGCATAAATGCCCAGCTGCAAAGACTCGGTAATATCCGCTTCCAAATCAATATCGTCACCGGTTTTATAATCAATCACTTCCCAACTCCCGTCGGGGTATTTATCGGTGCGGTCTATTTTGCCGCGCAAGGTCCATTTACCCTCAGTAAAAATAAATTCGCGCTCAGTACTGTCCACCGTGGTTTTGCGCGTATATTCCCGATCGGCGTATTTTTCAAGCTGCTTTTGGCCTTTTAAATAATACTCCATTTGCTCAGCCGCGCTCGTGTACCCCGCGCCTAGCCAACAATCATCGTAATAAGATAATAGCTCCGACGGGTCATTACTGTGGCGGTGGTATTCCTCCAGCGCGCGGTGAATGGACACCCCCAACGAGGACGCAGCCACTAATCCCTCTTTGCGTCCGTCTATGTATTTGTACTTGTACAAAAGCGGACATTCCAGGTAAGTTTTTATTTTGGAATAGTTTAATTCGTGCACATCGCTATACATTTACACCGCCTTATGCCGCAAGAAATGAACGAGCGTATCGCCGTATTTTTCCTGACGGTAAATCTCCAACTCCTCCGGCACCGCAAAGGTTTCAGTCTTGTGTGTTTGCAAAACGATAATTCCTTTCGGTGCAAGCAACTTTGCTTCTGCCACGTTTTTAAGCGCCGGCTCAGATAAGGCTAGCATTTTATTATTCTGGTCGCGGTACGGCGGGCCCATAAAAATAATATCATAACCCTCATTATCACTGTAGGAAAGCAGGAAATCAAGCGGCTTTAACACATCGGCCTTAATCACCCGGGCGCGGTCCTCAAACCCCAAATTCGCCAAATTACGGTGGATGTTTTTAATGCAGGCGGGCTCGCGGTCCACGCTGACCACGCGCACCGCCCCGCGTGAAAGAGCCTCCAAAGACACATTGCCCGTTCCAGCAAACAAATCCAACCACATCGCGCCTGCCAGCCGCGGACGCAAAATATCAAAAACCGACTGCTTAATACGATCCGATATAGGCTTTACAGGCAGATTTTTAGAAACTGAAAAAATCCGCCGCCCGCGGGCCGTTCCTGCAATAATACGCATAAAATTCCTTTACAGTTGTGCGATGCCTTCTTTAATTGCGTAGCGCACCAGCTCGGCTTGTTTATGAATATTGAGTTTTTTCATAATGTTGTTGCGGTGCACGTGAATAGTGTTTAACGACAAATTGAAGGTTTTGGCAATTTGTTTGCTGCTATACCCTTCGGCAATCAATTGCAGAACTTCTTTTTCCTTGGGAGTCAAGCCCGTTACATCCCGTTTGCGGGCACTGCTGCGGCCCAAAAAACCTTGCACAATATATTTAGATACTTTGCTACACAAATAGAAACGTCCTTGGGCTACCTCACGGATGGCATCTACAATTTCATCGGCGGTAGATACTTTTACCAAAAATCCTTTGGCCCCGGCCTTCAAGGCTTTTTCTACCGACACACGGTCATCATACATACTAAGCATAACCACTTGGGCATCCGGTTTGATTTTAAGTAACCGCTGCACCGACTCAATTCCGTTTAACACAGGCATGGAAATATCCACCACATATACATCCGCATCATGATTAGCAGCCCATTCCAATAATTCTTTCCCATTGGAAATTTCGGCCACCACTTCCATGTCCTTTCCTTTGCGCTCCAATACAGCGCGTACTCCGTCACGCACAATGGCATGATCATCAGCTAACACTACTTTTATACTCATCTGTTTGTCTCCCCATAAACGACCTTCGGACAGGTAACTTCTATCAATGTTCCTTTCCCCGGTTCGCTTTTTATTGTAAATTTTCCACCCAAATACGCCACACTGTCCTGCATAGACAAAAGGCCTATGTGTTCAATGGAGCGCTGTTGGGTTTGTTTAAATCCCTTTCCGTCATCTTGTACGGAAAGAAAAATCTCTTTTTCCCCTCGATGCAAACGCACTGCTATCCGGGAAGCTTTGGCGTGTTTGAGGGTATTATTTAAACTTTCTTGCACCACCCGGTACAATACAATTTTTACTTCGTCTGACACCGGAAGTTCATCCACCGAGGTACTTTCAAATTCATATTTCAGATTACCGTAATGCGCCGCATTTTCTATCATATCGCGCAGGGCCGCTTCTAAACCTACTGTTTCCAGATTAGGAGGCCGCATACTGACTACAATATTTTTAATACGTTCAATACTGTTCTTAATTTGCTTATCTAAAGCAGCGATATCTTTAAGCGCTTGGTTTTTATTTTGGCTCTGTACACTTTCCTTCACCATACTCAACAAAGAAGTTAGAATAACCGCCGAGGAGCCAATTTCATCATGCAAGGCCGAGGATAAATTGCGCCGTTCCTCTTCCCGGGCCATTAAAAGCACTTGCGGAAAGGTACGCTGGCCTACTTCTTTTAAAAAACCCGTGTGCGAATAGGTATACGCCCAATCGGTAATATTTTTAACCAACCCCAATACACTGCCTACTTGTCCTTGTACGTCACGCAACGGGATAAGCGTAGACTGGAAAAAACAATTATTTGTTTCCGTACAAGCACTCCACTCATAGCTAACCACTTCTCCCTGAGCTGCTTTTTCATGGGCGCGTATATGTACCGGTTGGGCCGGATCTACTGCTACCGGTGCAGGAGTTCCTTCCGGTGTACCAAACAGGAAAACTTGTTTATGATGTGTGTCGGCAATATATACCAAATCATATCCCTCCACCCCCTGCTCCTTTATAGAAGCCAAGTTGTCTGCATCCGCCACAAAACGCGCTGTTTCTCCGCATTGCGCCGGGCAGGGATAGATACAAGATTTTTGTTTTTTCGATTCTGCCATAACATCCCTTTACTTTGGACTATAATTAGATTTTACTATTTTTTGCCCTTTTTCCATATTACTTTTTTTAATTTTTTTAGCAACACTAAAAATGAATTAGTTTCCACCCAACCTTCTGCTTGATAAAAGCAGACCAAAACAACGACAAAACAAGTTTGCTATAATTTAAATATGAAAGGCCTTAAGAAAATTTTATTTTCTAAATTTACTTGGATTACCGCCTTGGTGTTTCTTTTTCTGGCTATTATTAGCAGCGCGGTATTTTTACACTATATTATTTCAGGTATTCCCCCAGTATATGAAATGGAGGAATATACGCCCTCGCTTACCAGCAAAGTATTTGACCGGAATGGTAAATTAGTGCATGAATTTTCCATTGAAAAACGCAGCATGGTACCGTTGGACCAAATCCCGGTAGATTTACAAAACGGTGTAGTAGCCATGGAGGACCGGGACTTTTTTAAACACGCCGGATTTTCCATCCGCGGTATCTTTCGCGCTTTATTCAATGACCTTATCACCGGACGTGCCAAGCAAGGCGGTTCTACGCTGACGCAGCAGCTTTCACGCGGCGTGTTTTTAACCCAACAGAAAAAAATAATCCGTAAAATCCGCGAGATTATTTTGGCCGTGCAGATTGAATACAGCTTTAGCAAACCCGAAATTTTGCAGTTGTACCTAAACGAAATTTATTTGGGCAGCGGTGCTTATGGCGTAAAGGCTGCCGCCAAGCGTTACTTTAATAAGGACTTAACAGAATTAACAACAGGAGAAGCCGCCCTTTTGGTCGGTCTTATTCCGTCTCCGGGCAATTATAATCCTTTTGCTAATCCGGACCGTGCCCGCGCACGCCGTAATTTAGTTTTGCAAGTAATGCATGACCAAGGTTATATTTCAGATCAGGATTTAGCTAAAGCAAAAGCAGAACCTCTGCCGGAAAAAGAACCTACCCCAGATGGAGACAAACCAGGTCTATACTTCATTGAACACATCCGCCGGATTTTAGAGCAAAAATATGGTACGGAAACCTTGTGGAAGGGCGGTTTAAACATCTATACTACCCTAGACATAGACCAACAGGCTATTGCTGAAAAACTAATGAACGAAAAGCTGTCTGAATTAGATGCAGTAATTGCCAAAGGAATGGGAATTGAAATTGACCCCAATGACACAGAAGCAGATACCCGTACTGCTAATGAGGAAGAGACCGAAAACCTCCCGCGCGAGGACTATCCTCGTCTGCAAGGCGCTTTTATGGTGAGGGATGTCAAAACCGGAGCCGTGCGGGTAATGGTTGGCGGACGCAGCTTTACGGATAGTAAATTTAACCGCGTTACCCAAGCACGCCGCCAGCCGGGTTCCTCCTTTAAACCGTACGTGTGGATGGCCGCTTTGCAGCAAGGCTACACTCCTGCTACTTTAGTAAAAGATTTGCCGACTATGTTTTATTTTGACGGACGTAATTGGCACGCTTTTGATGAAAATGCAGATTTATACTCACTGGATTTAGCCGCACAATCCTTTATCGGAGATAAGACCTTTAATGTATGGGTACCCCAAAATTATGGCGGTAAAAATGACGGCTGGATTACGATGCGCCGAGCATTGGAAAAATCCAAAAATTTGGTTTCTGTTAATTTAATTGATGCTATTTCCCCCCGCCGCGTTATTGATGTAGCACGTAAAGCAGGATTAACCGCCCCACTGCCTCATGTTCCGGCGCTAGCACTAGGCGTAAGCGTCATTAATATGGACGAACATTTGGCCGCCTTATCTACCTTTGCCAACGGCGGTATTCATACGGATAACTATTATATAGAAAAGGTAGAGGACAATAACGGGCGTCTGTTGGAGGAACATATCGGCCAAGAAAAGGAAGCCTTTTCGCCACAAGACTCTTACCTGTTAATTAATATGATGAAAGGAGTAGTACAACGCGGCAGCGGAACAGCAGCGAACCGCTTACGCCGTCCCATCGCAGGAAAAACAGGTACTACCCAAAGCCATCGCGATATGTGGTTTGTCGGCATGACCCCTTACACCGCTGCCGCCGCCTGGATGGGATATGATGATGACACTTCTCAAGAAAAATATCATTGGACGGGCAGCACCACTACCCGATGGTGGGCCGATATCATGGAGCAAATTTTAAAGGACGAACCGGCTGAGGATTTTGCCGTTCCGGAAGGAATTTCTTTTGCTTATATTAATCCGAATACAGGTAAACTGGCTACGCCCACCGATCCCAATAAATTTTTAGAAGCCTTTAAAAAAGGATCCGAACCGACTAGTTTTTAGGCCGGGTTTTGCGGCTGGTTGTACCGTTGTAATTTATGACGCAGGATGCAGCAACTGTTTCTTTTTTTTACGGTCTGCCCAACATAGGTGCGGAAGGTTATTTTGCGGTCCAAAAATATTTATCTGCCGGGAAAAATATTGTTTATTTAACCGCCGCAAATCCCGAAGATTTTGCAAGAGCCTTGCAAGCCTTTGTCCCGGCACACACAAAAATCTTATCTTTTTCGGAACATCCAATCAGCCAATTAGCTGCTCTACACACTCTGTTAGCTTCTCCCGGTACTTACGCAGTGGCAGCTTCGTACGAAAACTGCCAAACGCCACTGCCTGCACCAAACGATTTTTTAACGCGTACATTTACCGTCCACCGGGGAAATACCCTGCATCGCAGCGAATTACAAGAAAAACTGGAACAAATGGGTTACACTCGCGAGGACTACACTGAACTGCCGGGACATTACGCCATACGCGGCAGTGTGGTAGATGTATTTACTCCTGTGGAAAACACTCCCCTGCGTTTGTATTTTGCAGGCAACCGTGTGGAGACCATCAGCCGCTTTGATTTAGATACACAAAATACCACCTCACACACAGACAAGGCCGTTTTGTTACCACTTAAATTTGAACACACCCCGGCTACCTTAGCGGATTACACCAGGAATGCTCAACTAATTTTATCCCAACCCTCCAGTGAGATAAATTTGGCATTGTTCCCCGGAGCAGTAGTCCTTTCGGCTATGCCTACACAGCAAGGCACTGATTGCCATTTTAAATCCAATATTCCGTTTCATGCAGACTTCAATTTGTTGGATAAAGAAGTAGCCTCACTGCAAGAACAAGGATTTAATCCTGTCATTACTTGCTTAAACCGCGGGGAGTTGGACCGTTTAGCTGAGCTTATGCAAGAATATGAACACTTATGTAAGCTGCAACTTATTGTTTCCCCCCTGCCGCAGGGATTTTACCACACACAAACAAAACAAGCTTATATTACTTCGGCTGAAATTTTAAACCGCCGTTACCAAACCACTTCTATCCTTACAAATTTTAATTTAGAAAATGCCCAAAAAGTACGTTTTAAAGAACTGCGCCCCGGCGATTACGTAGTACACCAATTCCACGGAATCGGTAAATATTTAGGACTGGAAATTATGGATAAAGAAGCAAATCCGACCGATTGTTTAATTATCCAATACCGCCGCGGCAGTAAGCTTTATGTACCAATGTATGATTTTAAACGCGTACAAAAATATATCGGCGCAGGCGGGAAAGCTCCTGCCTTATCCGCCTTGGGTGGCACAACGTGGAAGGATATTAAAAAGCGCGTCAAAGAAGAAGCCCAAAAAATTGCCCGTGAAATTTTATTGTTAGAGGCCAAACGCCAAGCCGCAGGAACAGAGGCTCTGCTGGGAGATGAGCGTATGGAAAAGGAATTTGCCGATTCTTTTCCGTTTACCCTAACCGCCGGACAAGAACAAGCTATCCAGGATGTACTCCAGGATTTATCCCGGCCTCGTCCTATGGACCGCGTACTTGTGGGCGATGTCGGCTTTGGAAAAACTGAGGTAGCCATGCGCGGGGCATTGCATACGGTCATGAGTGGCAAACAAGTAATGATGCTGGTACCTACCACTATCTTAGCTGACCAACATTACAAAACTTTTACCAAACGGTTGGCTGGATTTCCCGTTAATATAAGTATGCTTTGCCGTTTCCAAAGCAAAAAAGAACAGAAGGAAATTGTTCAGCAAATTAAAGATGGCGTGTGCGATATTATCATTGGTACACACCGTTTATTATCAAAAGACCTTGTCTTTGAAAATTTGGGACTGGTTATTATCGATGAAGAACACCGCTTCGGCGTTAAACAAAAAGAAAAAATTAAGGCCAAAAGCGCAGGAGTACATACTCTAATGCTCAGCGCTACCCCTATTCCGCGCACTTTAAACCAATCGCTTTCTTCCTTGCGAGACATTTCTTTAATTGACACTCCGCCACGCGGGCGCACCCCAATCAAAACGGTTGTTACCGCGTGGAATAATGAACTAGCCGGAGCTGCCATTCGCCAGGAATTAGACCGCGGCGGACAAATTTATTACGTTTATAACAGCGTACAAAGTATGGAAAGCCGCTACCTATTCTTAAAACAATTAGTACCCGAAGCTCGCATTTGTTATGCACATGGTCAAATGAAGGAAAGCGAATTGGAAAAAACCTTATGGGATTTTAATAATGGCAAATATGATATCTTGCTGGCTTCCACGATTATTGAATCCGGTATTGACATTACCAACGCTAATACCTTAATTGTGGAAAATGCACAAAATTTTGGCCTAGCACAACTCTATCAATTGCGCGGACGTATCGGACGAGGAGACAAAAAAGCATACTGTTACTTATTTCACCCGGACTGGTTGTTTAAAACTCCCACTCCGCAAGAGGATAATTATAAACAATTGCTGGCTATGCCGTACAAAACCCCACGAGAAAAAGACCCTACCGAGGAAGCCAAAAAACGTCTGTTAGCCCTGATGGAA
Organism: Candidatus Avelusimicrobium sp.; assembly: GCA_045593365.1. Classification (GTDB taxonomy): domain Bacteria; phylum Elusimicrobiota; class Elusimicrobia; order Elusimicrobiales; family Elusimicrobiaceae; genus Avelusimicrobium. Next base: position 4,291 of record JAZNWO010000073.1, on the reverse strand, counting down.
TTTAGCGATTTGGGAAGTGGATTTAAACTGGCCCTACGCGATATGGAAATACGCGGTGCCGGAGAATTGTTAGGCGTAAAGCAACACGGATATGCCAACGAAGTAGGTCTGACTTTATATTGTGACCTGGTGGCAGCGGAAGTGAAAAAATTAAAAGGAGAGAAAGTAGAGCAAAATCTGCGTGCGACCATCAATTTGCCTTTGGCTGCTTACATTCCCCCTGATTATTTACCTGATGACAGCGATCGCCTTAAGTATTACAAAGAACTAATGAACGCAGATGAAACCCGTGCACAACAAATCTTAGACCGTTTAGCCGATTTTGCTGGACCGACACCTCCGGAACTGATTAATTTAAACCGCCTTTTACAGCTTTCGCGCCGGGCGGGTTTGCTTCAAATTTACCACATAGATTATACCGCAAACTCCGTAGAGCTGTTATTTACACGGGAGTTTGAATTGCCGCCGCAATTGTTGCCACGGCTGATGGCTACTTATGGCCCGCGCCTGCAATTTATCAAAACACATCACGGCGACGGAATACGCATTGGTGTGCACCCTCCGCAAGACCAGACCACCCTGGCAGAGGAACTAATTTGTTTTTTTGAGAGCCTGCGGGCTACCCAAAATGCTATAGTATAAGAAATGAAGAACATAGTTGCACTTTTATTACCTTGCATCCTGTTTGCCGCGTGCGGAAAACCGCCGGCTGCTCCTCCAACTGAATTGGATATGCAAACCCCGGCTGTAAAACATGCTGCCCAAGAGGAGGATACTTTCCTTTTAGCCCAAGTCGGCCCGGAAAAAATTACCCGTGCACAATTAAACCGCTTAATAGAAACTTTAGACAAAGATGACCGGGATTTTGCCCAAACTCCGGTTGGAGAGCGTAATTTCGTGCAATTGTTGGTACGTGAAAAACTGGCCGAATTGGACGCCAAAGAAAAGGGGTTGGACAAGGAGGAATTGTTCCTCAACGCGTTAGAAGACAAACGCCAGCAGCTCCAGGATATTTACAATGATTATACGGCCCAGCTTTTATTGCGCGTGTGGGATGAAAAAAACCACAGCACCAGTGCTTTTCAAGTGACGGATGCAGAAATTGAAGCTTACTTCAAAAAATATCCTTATGAAATGAGTATTAAACAAATTATCCTGGATGATGCCCAAACAGCAGATGTGGTCTTGCGCGAAATTAAACATAATAAAAGCCGCTGGAAAGAATTAGAACGCCGCTATTCTATCGCGCCGCAGCGCAGCCGCGGACGGGAATTATCCTTTATGCCCGGTGAATTTATCCCGGAGCTGGAGGTTATTGCAGCCAACTCTCCAGCAGGCAGCGTACAAGGTTTTATCAAAACTGCCCAAGGATTTCATATAATTATGAAAACGGGGGAACGCAAATTAGCCTTAAAAGATGCGGCACCCCGTATCCGCACCATTTTGGAAAACCAAAAATCGGATGCGGCGCTGAAGGCTTTACAAAATAAATACAAGGTGATTATTTATGAACAAAACGACTAAATGGTTATTACCCATATTAGGGTTATGCTTGGCCGCGGGTGCGCAGGCCAAAGTAATGGAATCCTCCGTCGCCACAGTAAACGGGCGGCCTGTGTTGGCATCGGAATATGACAACTATTATAACAGCGTTCTGGAACAATACCAGGCTGCGGCACCGCAGTTCTTAGAACAGCCATACGCCAAGGATTTGCTGGGTAAAGAAGTACTTAAGGAACTCATTTCCAAGGAATTATTATATCAGGCGGCCAGTGAAGCCAAAATCCAAGTCAAGGATTCGGAGATGGACACCGCCATTAACGAAATTAAAACCCGCTTTGCCACCAACGAACAAGGAAAACAAGATCCCAAAGGTGCGGAGAAGCGCTTTAACGAAGCACTTAAAAAACAACACCTTACGCTAAAAACATACAAAGAAAAAATCAGCAAGGATATTGCCGTTAAGAAACTGTTAGAAAGCCAAATCCAAGCCAATGCCAAACCCATCAGCGAGGAGGAAACTAAAGCCTTGTATAATGACGTGGAAGCGGTGTTAAAGAATAAAACCAAAACACTTAAAAAATTGGAAAAAGAAAATCCGGCCCGCTTGCGAGAAGCGCAATTAATTGCATCTAAATTGGCTCAGTTGACAGCCGAACAGGTACGCGTCGGACATATCTATTTGGCCGTGACCAAAGATATGCCTGCTGCCGAAGCTGCCAAAAAGGAAGAATTAGCTAAACAAATTAAAAAAGAATTAGACGGTGGTGCGGACTTTTCCTCTTTGGTCCAAAAATACACTGAGGATAAAACAGCCTTAGCCAGCGGCGGGGATATGATTTTAATTAAAGGCATTGCCCCCAAAGAAGTTGACGCAGCCGCTTTTACATTACCAGTCGGGAAGGTCAGTGCACCGATTAAAACAGAAGTCGGTTGGCACATTCTCAAAATCAAAGAAAAACGGGCTAAACAAGATGTTACCTATGATATGATTGCCTCTGATTTGGCCCAATATCTGGCCCAACAACAAATCCAAGCGACCATGCTGGAATATGTCAATGGACTGGCTGATAAAGCAGACATCAAGGTAACCAAAACCTTTGAAGTAGACAAAGAAATTGAAAAAGCTGCCGCACAGCGTGCAGCCGAAGAAGCCAAAAAAGAAGCTGAAAAAGCTGCCAAATAAATCTAGTACTTAAAAAGGCGGCCTGCCACAAGGCCGCCTTTCTTTTATGAGGAAACCCATTTTGTTTATTACCGCAGGTGACCCGCTAGGTATTGGTCCGGAAGTGACCGTCAAGGCCTTGCGCGAGGCGCACGTGCAGCGTGTGTGCACGCCCGTAGTTATCGGCGAGCTAGACAAGTTGTGTGCAGCAGGCTGGAATGAAAAATTGTCCGCACTAATTCCCGTAGAATCCTTGCGCGCCACACCTGTACGGTGCGGCCCAAGTGCATGGGGAGGCGAAATTTCTTTTAAGGCTTTGCAACTGGCCTGCAAATTAGCCATCCAAACCTGCGGCGCAGCCGTTGTTACGGCTCCGATTTCCAAGCAAAGCTGGGCTCTGGCGAGCGTACCGTTTACAGGCCACACTGAATTTTTACGCCAATACTATGGAAATACCGCGTTGATGATGTTTGTCAGTGGTTCTTTGCGCTGCGCGCTGGCCAGCGAACATTTTGCTATTAAAGATTTACCTAAAATTTTAACCAAACAGCGTATCGTACAGGCCGGGAAAGATTTTGCAGCCGCACTCAAAAAACTGGGTATTAAAAATCCGCATATCGGCGTGAGTGCACTTAATCCGCACGCGGGCGATAACGGCAAATTCGGAGATGAAGAAAATAAAATTATTTTACCCGCGGTGTGTGCCTTGCGCGCGGCACACATTGAGGCAGACGGACCATTTCCGACAGATGCACTATGGCTCAAGCACATCCGCGGCCAATTTGACGGAATTTTATGTATGTATCACGACCAGGCCCTGCTCGGCCTAAAGTTGGCCGCGCACGAGCCGGTTGTGCACCTTACGGCCGGGCTTGATTTTTTGCGCACTTCCCCCGCCCACGGCACAGCTTTTGATATTGCCGGAAAAAATCAGGCTGATGCTAGCAGTATGATAGCCGCTATTTTATTTGCCGCAGAAAAACATTTTTAATTGTTGTATTTCCATGTATCGTAGAAATTAGCTTTCGTATAGGTTGGCTCAGATAAACCGGTTTCGTTTTTACACAACTGATACTGTAGGCTACCGCTCACTCCTCCGTACGCCACGCAATGCGTTTCTGCAGTATAGCGCGGAGAATGATTTAAATATTTTGTATATCCTAATAAAGCATCACCGTCGCTCGTTGTCAAACGACACGCTACTTTATATACCGTATCTGCTACCACTTCAATTTCGCAATATCCCCACGGATAATAGTAGTCCCCATAGGAATCAGACACGCTGGATCTGGTAACGGCAGGGCCTTGCACATCTAATTTATCCCAGTCTGTTGTATAAGAATCATTGGCTAAATAATAGATTTCTTCTGCTTCAGCTATACTTCTGGTCAATGCTTTTACCGTAGCAAAACGGCTTTTGAGTACGGCTCTTTGATATTGTGGCAAGGCAATTGCCGCCAAGATACCGATAATTAAAACAACAACTAACAGCTCTATAAGCGTGAATGCACGACTTTTCATAAGGTCTCCTTTATTTCAATTTCCGGATACTAAAATTATGCCAAAAAAAAAAAACGAGTCAAGGGGTATGTTTGGGTCCAGACACATTTGAGACTAAAAGCCCCG
>JAZNWO010000072.1:0-6610 GCA_045593365.1 Candidatus Avelusimicrobium sp. | reverse complement strand
TACACAAAATAAGAACCCTTTGTCATTGCTAAATGCGCGGCGGCCCGCAGGGTTCGGCAATCTCAGCCTTAGAAAAAAACGAGATCCCCGATACCGGCTCTCGGGGATGACAAGTGGGTGTGCGCTGGGAATGGCGCGTGCACGTGCATTTACGCTAATAGAGCTGTTAGTAGTTGTTTTAATCATCGGTATACTGGCAGCAGTAGCTCTGCCGCAGTATAGAAAAGCCATCTATAAAGCACGCGCCACACAAGCCTCTATTATGTTACACGCTATTTCCCAAGCCCAGGAAGTTTATTACTTGGCAAACGGAAAGTATACAAATGACATAAGCGAGCTGGATATAGAGGTACCTCCCTCCTTGATAACTACGGAGGAAGGGCCTTATCCGGAAAATGGGTATGCATATTATTGTGTAGCTAATGATGGAGGGACCGCTTACTGTTCAGCGGTAACTGCTAACGCAAGTATGCCTTATTTTAACAGGCAAGCAGTTTATGTAAAAAGCGGACAAAAGCCTTTAGCAGGCAAGTATTTTTGTTTTGTAAATGCAGCAAAAAATGATATTGCCCGGTCTATTTGCCAAAATATGGGGGTTTTGGATACCTCCTTAGAGGCCAGTTGGTTTGCTGGTAATTATTACCGCTTGAATTAACTCTATCGGTTTCTCCCAACCCTAGGCTGACAAATCCCGCGCGGAATGGTAAAATATAGATATATATTATTTTTCCGGCCCGGTTGGGGCCTGGGTAGTGGAGGGTTGTATGCCTATTTGGATTTTCCGTCTGTCAACGCTGATTGCGTTTCCGTTTTTGACCTATGACTTTATTGATAAGGCCCCGGTATCCTTGGCCGGCGGTTTATTGTGCGGGCTGATTGTGGTGATTGCCGAAGCTGTTTTCAAACGCTTGCGGCTTATCAAAATGATGATTGCTTGCTCGGGCTTTTTGCTGGGTTGGCTGCTGTTTGTATTTATTGACTATGCTGCGCTCAACTTTAGCGGCGGGCACTTGTCACCCGAATGGTGGCTGCAATATGCGCAGTACGTAAAAATCGGGCTGATTGTTTTTGGGGTGCTGGCCTGTATGTTCAAGTCGCGTGATTTAGAAGGGCTTTCTTACAAGGGCCGACATTTAAAAGTAGTAGATGGAAGTGCTTTGATTGACGGACGTGTGGTAGATTTGTGTGAAATTAATTTTTTGTCCGGTATTATTGTACTTCCCGTGTTTGTGCTCGAACAGCTCAACAAAATGGCGGCTTCTAAAGATCCGTTAGAGCGCGCCAAGGGCCGCCGCGGTTTAGACGTTGCCTCGCGCTTGCAAGAGCTAAAAGAAATTACCGTACGCGTTACGTCCAAAACACCCAAAGCTGAGAATGATACGGAACGCATTGTTAAACTAGCCAAAAGTTTTGACGCGGAAATTGTTACGCTAGATTTTAATATGAATAAAATCGGTGCCTTGTATGATGTAGTGGTGCTCAATATCGCCGATTTAGCCACGGCATTAAAACCGGTGATATTGCCGGGAGAATCTATGTCGCTGTTTATTATGAAGGAAGGCAAAGAAAAAGAACAGGGTATCGGTTACTTAGACGATGGCACTATGGTCGTGGTAGAAGAAGGACACAAGCATATCGGCAAGCGTACCGAAGTAGCTGTATACTCCATTTTACAGACCTCTTCCGGACGTATGATTTTTGCCAAGGTAAAATAATTTTCCATGCAGCAGACACTTACTTTTGCCGGGGCAGTTATTGTAGCCGGAGGACTGGGCAAACGGATGGGCCGCCCCAAACAAATGTTGCCGCTGGCGGGTAAACCGGTACTACTGCGTGCGGTGGAGGCCTTTACACAAATTCCTTTTATCCGGCAAATTGTAGTAGTTACCACCACTGAAAACCGGGAATTTCTCAAAAAATCTTTTCCGCAACTTACCTTTGCCCAACCCGGCGCCACACGTTTAGCTTCTGTAATGAGCGGTGTGGCGGCACTAGACAGCCGCGTGCAGGCTATTGCCGTTCATGACGGGGCCCGTCCATTGGTAAGTCCGCAGACGGCTGCACGGTGTTTGCAAAGCGGATTTGAAAACGGCGCGGCGGTACTGGCTGTTCCGGTAAAGGATACTATCAAACAAGTACGCGGCGGCGTAGTAGAACGTACCCTAGAGCGCAATGCTTTGTGGCAGGCGCAAACCCCGCAATGTTACCAAGCTGCTGTCTTGCGTCGGGCACTAGATAAATTCGGATATTTGCAAGATGCTACAGATGAAAGCCAGCTGGTAGAACGGTTGGGTGTGCAGGTAAAAATTGAGCCGTCTGATTACCAGAATTTAAAAATTACCACGCCGGAGGATTTAGTTATGGCGGAAGCTTTTTTGCAGAATGGCGCACAGGTGCGCACCGGATTTGGATTTGATTTACACCGGTTACAGGCCGGGCGGAAATTTATTATTGGCGGTGTAGAAATTCCGCATACAAAAGGACTGCTGGGCCATAGTGATGCAGATGTAGTACTGCACGCAGTTTGTGATGCTATTTTGGGAGCGCTTTGCGAGGGAGAAATTGGACTACTTTTTCCGCCGTCCGACCCCACGATTAAGGATATTGACAGCAAAAAGATTGCTGCACGGGTGGTGGAGATAATGTATAAACACCAGGCTCATCTGACGCACATGGATGTAACTTTAGTGACGCAAGAGCCTAAAATCAACCCGCACTACGAGGCTGTACGCGCCAGCTTGGCCCGGATTTTTAATATGGACGAAACAGCGGTCAGTTTTAAATCTAAAAGTCATGAGCACGTCGGAGCAATCGGTCGCGGCGAAGCGGCACAATGTTTTGCCCAAGTGACGCTTGTGTTAGGAGAAAGAGCATGAAAAAAACGATTTTATGGCTTATAACAGGCGTATTGTTTTTGGGAGCCTGTGCAGCGCCCAGCAACCGTTCTGCCAAGTGGAGCGGCATTGATTATTCTGCTTACGAGCGGCCGGTAATTACCTCCAGCGATGATTATACTGGAGTTCTGCCGGATCCGAGTATTTTGGCCGAAGGGTCTTTGCCCCCGGCAGCTGAAACAGCGCAGACGCCGTCAGAAGATGAAGACTTTACCTCTGAGGAAATTGCCTCTTCGTATGGACGTTACACGGACGTGACAGTAGTGGTGGCGGCTAAACGCGTTAAATTAGGTGCTGCGGCCACCAGTAAACATATGGCCCTGTTTCAAAAAGCTTTAGACGCCGGGTACAAAAAGGCTTTGCGGACGTACCGTCCTTCCGGTTTTACGTATTCTATTTCCAGTGTAGGGGCAGTCAATCCGCTTTCGGATATTGAGGTAAGTTGTATCTTAGACGAGCAAGCTGCCAGCGATGTCGGCCAACCGACTTGTAATTTATTCTTTAATACGCTCATCCAGCAGTATAACTCATTACTCAAAGAGGCACAAAACAATGCAACTGTATAATACAGCTACCCACTGTAAGGAAGTATTCAAACCGCTTAACGGCAAACAGGTAACGATGTATTGTTGCGGGCCTACGGTATATAATTACGCACACATCGGTAATATGCGCACCTATATTTTTGAGGATTTGCTGGGGCGCACGCTGCGCTTGCATTGGCCTTTGAAGCACGTAATGAACGTAACTGACGTGGGACATTTGGTATCAGACGCAGATGACGGCGAAGATAAAATGGAAGTCGGTGCTGCGCGTGAGGGAAAAAGCGCATGGGATATTGCCAAGTTTTACGAGCAGAAATTTTTTACTGATTATGATGCCCTACATTGCACACGTCCGACGGTTATCAGCCGCGCTACCGCGCATATTGCGCAAATGATTGCACTGGTAAAAACCCTGGAGGAAAAGGGCTACACCTACCGCACGTCCGATGGGATTTATTATGATACATCTAAATTTCCGCGCTATGACGCACTGGTGGGGCGCCGCCGTTTGGAAGGTTTAAAGAGTGGCGCGCGTGTGGAAATGAGCGAGGAAAAAAGAAACCCGACCGATTTTGCCCTGTGGAAATTTTCGCCCAAAGATAAAAAACGCCAAATGGAATGGGATAGCCCGTGGGGGGTGGGATTCCCGGGCTGGCATATTGAATGTTCGGCCATGGCCATGGAGTATTTAGGGCCGACGATTGATATTCATTGCGGCGGCATAGATCATGTGTCGGTGCATCACACTAATGAAATTGCACAAAGTGAAGCCGCGACGGGCAAACCCTATGTGCGTTTTTGGGTGCACGGCGAATTTCTAGTTTTGCGCGCGGGCAAGATGTCTAAGTCCGGCGGTACTTTTGTGACCCTGCAAACCCTGCGTGACAAAGGCTATGACCCGTTGGATTACCGTTATTTGTGCTTGACGGCACATTACCGCACACAGTTGGAATTTACGTATGAAAGTTTGGACAGTGCACGCAAAAGTTTGCAAACCCTGCGCAAGGAAATCACTATCGCAAAAGTAAGTGCGGGCGCGGACCTTTCGGCAAAGAAAGTGGCTGCTGCCAAAGCCAAATTTCAGGCAGCTATGGAAGATGATTTGAATGCGCCCAAAGCATTGGCTGTGGTATGGGAAGTATTGCGCGGTGCAGAACTTAACGCGGCGGAAAAAGTGGAATTTGCACAATTTGCAGACAGTATTTTGGCCTTGGATTTACTGTACGCGCCAGAAGAAAAAGAGGGGAAATTGCCCGCTGAAGTAGAGGCTGTTTTGCAAGAGCGCGCTGCGGCCCGCCAAGCCAAAGATTACAAAAAATCCGACGAACTGCGTGACAAACTAGCCGCACTTGGCTACCGCGTAAAAGACACACCAAAAGGCCAAGAGACGGAAAAAATATAGGGTTGTTTGAGCTTATATTCCTAACTAGGAAAACGCACAAACAGTCAGGCTGAAATGTGGATTTACAAGGAAGGTTATTTTGTTATAATATACGTATGTGTAAAATTCACAAATAAGGAATCTGTGGAAACAAAAATGTACGAACCGTTTGTACCTAAAGAAATATTCCTAACCAAAGGAATCGGACGCCACAAAGAAAAACTGGCCAGTTTTGAAGAAGCTTTGCGCGATGCCAAAATTGCGCCGTTTAACATTGTGCCGGTGTCCAGCATTTTCCCCCCGGGATGCAAAATCATTCCCGTTTCTAAAGGCGTCAGCCAGCTTAAAACCGGCCAAATTCTGCACTGTGTCATCAGCCGCAACACCAGCAATGAATACCGCCGTCTGATTTCGGCCTCCGTCGGAGTAGCTATTCCGAAAGATAACCAACATTTCCATGGCTATTTGTCTGAGCACCATAGCTTTGGCGAAACTGATAAGCAAGCCGGAGACTATGCTGAGGATTTGGCTGCCATGATGTTATCTACTACATTAGGTATTGATTTTGATAGTGATACCACATGGGATCAAAAAGAAGAAATTTGGAAAATGAGCGGTAAAATCGTAAAAACCACTAACATTACCCAATCTGCCATTTGTGTGGACGGAATGTGGACCACGGTTATTGCCGCAGCTGTGTTTGTAAAGTAAGTAGGATTTGTTGTGAGCGATAACGTACAAACCGATAAGTTTATGGGGCTAGAGAGCAAAAAAAGCTCTTTAGCCCTTTGTAAATTCGCCGTCGTGCCCGTGCCGTTTGAAAAAACGGTCTGCTACGGTCACGGTACGGCCAAAGGCCCCGCCGCCGTTATAGAGGCATCCACGCAAATTGAACTGTGGGACGAAGAAACCCACACCGAAACATGGGAAGAAGGCATACACACTTGCCCGGCGGTCAATTGCGCGGGCAGCACCAACAAGGTTTTTAAAGAAATTGACAAAACCGTGCGGTCGCTGATGAAATACAAACAGTGCATCCCGTTTTATATCGGCGGGGAACATACCGTTACACAGGCGCTTGCCCAGCCGTACATTGATACGTATAAAAATCTGAGCATTTTGCATTTTGATGCCCATGCCGACTTGCGTGAAACTTTTGAGGGTACGCCCAAAAGCCATGCGTGTGCGCTCTATCCCGCGTCACGCCAAGTGCCCGTCGTCCAAGTGGGTATCCGTAGTGTAGCCAGCGAGGAAAAACAATACTGCAACGCGGGCAAAGTTACCACCTACTTTATGCACGAAAACCGCGACATCAAAAAACTCATTCCGCAAGTGCTGAAAAAATTGACCGATACGGTTTATATTACTATTGACGTGGACGGGTTTGACCCCTCTGTCATTCCGGCCACGGGCACGCCGCAACCCGGCGGGTTTGGTTGGTACGAAGCGCTAGACTTATTCCGCACCGTCATCGCGAAAAAGAAAATTGTGGCGGTAGACGTGGTGGAAGCCTGCCAGCGCAAAGCCGACCCTATTACGGAGTTTAACACGTCTAAACTGGTTTACCGTCTAATGGGTTATTTGACGGTAAAAGGAAAGAAAAAATAAAGTTTTTTCCAAGCAAAACCCCCGCTAAAACTAGCGGGGGTTTTTTAATACTACTTCTCACAATTCCCCCGGCGTAAGCCGGGGGATACAGTGCAAGTCCCTAAATCTTCTTGCTAAAATAAATGTATGAGAGAGTTTAGAAGACAAAGCAACTGTGTGTATGATTGTACGTACCACCTAGT
>JAZNWO010000071.1:0-110719 GCA_045593365.1 Candidatus Avelusimicrobium sp. | reverse complement strand
TCGAGAAACAAGGTCAAGAAGATTTAGGGCGAACAGGGTACCTGTTCGGATAAAAAGATACCCCCTGCGTGAGCAGGGGGAGTTTCATATTAAAAATTTCGCTCGTAGAAAGTTTCTTGCGGGTGCTCGTCCATATCCGTTACCGTGTAAGGAACTTTATTAAAATCAATTTTAGTTAAGTCCACTTTGCGGATAGCGGAGTTGTACATCGTGCGGTAATAAAATGTGGGGTGCGTCACGTCCGACACGGCAGTCCACTGGGTGGCGCTGGGCATATCGGGAATAGTTTGGCCCGGCGCGTATTCGGCACCGATAGGCAAATCAAAATTATTCAAAATATGAAATGCCTGCGTGACGGCAGCATAAGTGTCTTTCGGCGTGGGTGCGCTGTGCAAATAAAAGAAAGCGCGCACCAGGCGGGAGGGGGGAGTTAAATCCCCGGGAAGCCCCGTCAAATTCGTACCACCGCCGAGCGAAAACAAATGCACGCCACCCATGGTTTTATCCGGTGTTTCTCCGCCGGAGAGGTGGATGTAATTATTCAAATTCGCTTGGTGCCACGGGAAATCGGGTGAGTTGGTAAACACGCCCAAATTATTTTCATAAATGTGACGTTCGCCTTTGTTAGTGATTTCCAGCACCACACTTTTGCCCGACGCGTCGCTGATGCGCCAGTGCCCGGTGGCATAATGGCCGTTGGCATCGGGTTTGGCAATGGGGATAATGTCAATTTTTTTAAGTCCTGCCAACGCTTCGTCTACGGTGGCGAAGTTAGTCAGCATATAGCGCACCAGTTCACCATCACTGACGGATTTTTTGGCATGGGCCGCTTCGTACGGCGTAAGACTGCCGTAATTGGCAAAGTAAAAAATCCCTACATTCAGGCCTTTTTCGTTTACCCCTTCCGTGACAAAGCGCGGTTCCACCGTGCTGGCCCCTACGGCACCGTATTTGTTATACCATACTTTGCCGTTTTCGCCTTGTGGCGTGAGCGCAGTGTTTTTGTGGCCGCGCGGCATAATGACTAATTTGCTGTTCAAATTGCCACCTTTCCATTCTATAGTGCGTGCCAATAAACGCGTGCCGTCGGCAGCATCTATCGCAATGCCCGTGCAGGCTTGTGCGGCCGGCGCAGACAAAAGGCCCGCCGTAAGCACAGCGAGCAGAACTATACATCCTGTTTTTTTCATGTGATTTCTCCTGACTACAAGATAACTTTATTGAACAAAAGTTCGTTTCTTTTTTCGCTTTTAAAAAAGGGTTAGACAGAAATGCTGGTAATATTTTTGTTTTTTTCGTCGGGAAAAACGGAAAAAGCGCAGGTAGGTCTTGGTTTTTTTGCTACAATATATTTATGCAAACGTATTCTTTTCAAACAAAGGGCATTTGCCCGACGGGAATTGCTTTCAAACTGGAAAACGGCAAAATTTATGATATTGTTTTCACGGGCGGCTGCCCCGGTAATACCGCGGCCATTGCCAAGCTATTGCAAGGTACTGATGCCGCGCGTGTGGTGGAACTGCTCAAAGGAAACGACTGCGCAGGCAAAGGGACTTCGTGTGCAGATCAATTAGCGGTAGCTGTAGAACAGGCGCTTATTTGTGAAGCGGCCAAGGCCCGCCGCGCGGCAGCGGAAACTGCCACCGTTACCAAATAACCAATTTAGTGAGAGGTAGAAAAACGCAAGGCTTATAAATTAGTCTTGCGTTTTTCTGTGTGTTTGATGATTAGTTTTGGGAAAGGAGAGGATTTTTTGTGTACAGGTGGGGGGAAAACTTGCAAAAAATGGGGGAAAAAATTGCTGGAGACGATGGGGGGAGAAACATAAAAAATGAGCGGTTTCTCCCCCTTTTCTGTTTCTAAAATTTTCAGTTTCCCCCTTTTCTTTATGATTGTTTTACCTAGTCCAGCCAGTTGCCGGTTAGCGGTTGTTGGTTTTGCACGCGATTGTCGGTTTGTGCACGGTTGCTGGCCTGTGTCTGTTTGTGTGCTGTTTGCTGTTACCATTTGCCCGGAGTTGTCAGTTGCTTATGTTATGCGCAAGGGTGGCCACTCGCAGTAAGTGCAAATAGGGAAAAATGGGCTAAAGCCTAAAATGCCCTAAAACGAATTGCCCCATATCCCACGTACCCCTAAATCAAAATAGGGGATTTTGTAAAATGCAAAATTTATGTCAATTTTGCATTTTAAACGCTTTAAAACAAAATGCCGGGTATACTGGGGTACCCCTAATTCGTTTTAGGGTATTTTCAAAAATAACATCAAAAATGAAATTATAAAAATAAATATAAATTTGCATTATATTTGAAAGTAAAATCTATAATATATGATAGAAACATATAGAATATATTTAAAAAATAATGATTTATACACTTTTATTTATAATGTTTTTAATATCTGTATAGGGACTGTTTGTACCCATTTTAATTAACATAATAAAAATTATCGTTAGTTAGTGCTACAACAAAAATAGCCCCCCTGTGCAAATTATTTTATGTCATTTTGAAATTTTTGTTAAATTAGGTACTAAAATATCCCCTAATTTGCGGGAAAATCAAAAACTAATTTTCATTATTAGATTTTTTATTTTTGAAAAAAGGGGGCGAAACCAACGGATAGCTTGTTTGTCATGGAAAAATGCGGTCTTGGTGCCCCCTAAATAGGGCAAACAAATTCCGTTTTAGTCTATTAAAATTGCCATTCTTCGGCCAATTTAGTGGCCAGTACATAGGCCCGCGCAAATCCCTCGTCAGACAGCAGATAGGCACGGGAGCGTTTGGTTCCCTCCGACCAAACCGTTTTTTGGCGCATTTCCCCCGCCAGTACGCGGTCTAGCCGCTCCCCCCCATAACCCGATTTTTTGAGCGATTTAGACAAAAGCAGCGCACTATACCCGTCCGAGGCCCGCAGGAGCACTTTGGCGGCGGCAATCAGCACTAGCGCAGTAGTCTCGGCGGATAATTGGCGGCTTTTGCGGCGTAAATAGACTAGGCGGCCCTCCGTGCGCGCAATTTGCTCCCACAGCTGCACGTCGGTTGAGGAAGTTCCAGCGGCGGGGGCCCAGTAGTGGTGCGCTTGGCGCGTTTCTGCGGCTGAAATACCACGGCTAATTCCCCCTTTTTGGGGCCAAATTTCCGACGGAGGAAGCGTATCGCCCAGAGTAATGTATGCCTCGGACCGGGCGTTCGTGCCAGGCGCGGGTTGCGCAGGGTGGATTTCCGTCGGGAAAGTTGTGCCAGTCGGGGCAGGACGAGGCGAAAGCCTGCGGGGCGTAGGCAAGGCCCCATCTTTGCCTATCAGTTGCAAGAATTCGGCCCGTTGCTGGGCAATAAAATCAGGGTTTCCTTCAGCCTCAAATTCCTCTCCGGTGCGGAATTTAAAGCGGATTTTGGCTTTATTGGATGGTTGTTCCATGGTCATATTATTTTTCCTTTTAAAAGAGTAATCCACAACACTTTTTAACGGCATCAGTCATATAATAGCATATTATTTGACATATAGCAATATATGTCAAATATATGTCATTTTATGTCAAAATTTGTGAAAAACTCTGTTTCTACGACGGGCAAATGAAAAAGTATTTGGCTATTTGTAAAAAGAAATCCAAATTTGCGGGCGCCTTTTAGCGAAAAAATCGTACCTGATAAATATTGTTAGATTTTTTGTTGCCGGTTTGGTTGCGAAAAAGTACTTTATCCTGAGCATAGAAACAAAAAGAGAACTGAAAATGTAAGGTATTTTTTATATTAAAAATAGCTATTTTGCAAAATAAATGGCTATTTTGCTGACTAACAAAGTACTGTTCGGTCTATTATAAAAGTGCTAAAATAAACCTATGAAACAGTTTTCCCCCCTCTTGCTTAATTGGTATGCTGCAAATAAGCGTATTTTGCCGTGGCGCGATATCAAGGACCCGTATAAAATTTGGATTTCCGAAATTATTTTGCAGCAGACCCGCGTGGCACAAGGGTATGATTACTTTGTGCGTTTTATCAAAAGATTTCCAAACGTAAAAACATTGGCAGCGGCTTCAGAGGACGAGGTTCTGAAATTGTGGCAAGGGCTTGGCTACTACAGCCGTGCGCGCAATTTGCACGCGGCTGCTAAAAGTATGCACGGCGTTTTCCCCCGCACCTATGGAGACGTGCGCGCGCTCAAAGGCGTGGGCGATTATACAGCTGCCGCGATTTGCTCCTTTGCGTATAATATGCCGCACGCGGTGGTAGACGGCAACGTCTATCGTGTGCTCGCGCGCGTGTTTGGCATAGCTACCCCGATAGACAACCCCGACGGGAAAAAGCAGTTTTCTGCACTTGCACAAGACTTATTAGATAAGAAAAATCCCGGCGATTATAATCAGGCTATTATGGATTTCGGCGCGACGTGTTGCACACCGCAGGCACCGCAGTGTGACGCTTGCCCGATGAAAAAAATTTGTGCGGCGTATAAAAAGGGATTGCAAGACAGTTTGCCTGTTAAAGCGCAAAAAACTAAAATTTCCGCGCGCTATTTCCATTATATATATGTAGAGCAAGGCAAATTTACCTGGCTTCACAAACGCGGCGCAGGCGATGTGTGGCAGAATTTGTATGAGCCGCCTTTGGTGGAAACACCGACGGAAAAATTAGACGGACTTGCCCGGGCACAACTCAAAAAATGGTTTGGCGCGGTGCGGTTGGTGTCCGCGGGCAAACCTGTCAAACACGTTTTATCGCACCGCATTATTTATGCGCAATTATATAAAGTAGTTCTCCCCCCCGTGCACAAGGCGCCGCCGGAGTTTTTGCGCATACCTGTGAAAGAGTTGCCGAAATATGCAGTGTCTCGTCTAGTGCAAAAATTACTGGAGCAAGTTGAACTTCTGGGCTAATAGTCCCACACACTCCAGGAATTTGTCGTGTAGGACGGTTCAGTGTTCCCAGTTTCGTTGATACATACTTTGCTGTTGGCTGCATTCAAATTTGGTGCTACAGCAACACACTGGCGTTTATTAGCGTCTGCGGTATTTGGTGTATGCTCCAAGTATATTTGATATTCCATTTTTATTTCCTCATTACGGCAATAAACTAAGGAAGGGTCTTTTTTAGATTCGCAATATCCCCAAGAAAATTCTTGTGTATTGGTTGCAGAATCTCCAAGTGAAATATCTAAATCGGATAATTTAGACGCATATTCTCCGTTAGCAAGGTAATAAACTTCTTGTGCCATGCCGATGGAATGAACTAAATTTTTTAGTCCGGCATAACGGGCTTTTATTACAGCAATATGGTATTGCGGCAAGGCAATCGCAGATAAAATACCGATGATGAGTACGACGACAAGCAGTTCAATTAGTGTGAAGCCCTTGCGATTTTTATTTTTTTCTTTTTCCATAAAATTCTCCTATCTTTTTGTAACCTTGCAGCTTACGTGCAAGGCAAGTCAAAAAATATTTTTTGCAACTTACAGCTATACATAATTTACCAAAAAAAAAAAACGAGTCAAGGCCTACCTTCACTTTCCTGGGGAAAAATAAAAAAACCCCACCGGGCGGTGGGGTTTTGTGTGGGCTGGAAAAATACTTAGAATTTGTATCCCACGGTCAAGCTGTACATATCACTGCGACCTTCACTGTATTTCATAGGCATATAGTTGTACTGCTTACTAGCGGTGCCATTTAAACTCCTGCCAAAAATGTGGGCATAAGCAAAGTCCGCACTCCACCTGTCATTTTTGTAACCGAAACCAATACTGCCAATATGACGGTCATCCACAGGCACGAGCGTATCCATAGAGTGGCGGTTAATTGGAGATTTGTCAAATACGTAGCCCGCACGCACGGCCCAGTTTTTAAGAAACCAATATTCCGTGCCAAAATTCAGGCGGAAGGTATCCTTATAATTTTTCATATTATGGATAGTTGGGGTAGCTTCCAAATCTTTATATTCAATTAAGATTTGGTCGTACGAACTCCAGAAAGTGCCCACGATACCTGCCTCCATGGTCCAGCTATCTGTAGGACGGAAGGACAAGCCAGCGGTTATGCTGTCAGGCAAGGTAATAGCACCTTTTGCATCCTCATCATAAATATTGCGTGCCGGATAGTTCATACGGGCATCAATGCCGCCGTTTAAATTTTGTTTGACTTTGGTGCGGTACATCGCTCCCAAGGCCCATTTTTCAGCCCATTCTGGACGATATGTAAAGGAGTAATTTCCCCCCCAACTTACACCTGTACCGTGGATGCTATATTTGGAGGCATCACCGAGTAAGGGAGAGAGCAAAGAGGATTGGTGAAAGTCAATAGTCATAGCTTCTAAACCCATAGCTACAGAGACTTCCTCGCTGAGTTTGACAGCAACAGTAGGTGTGAAAGAAAAGGTTTCTAATTTAACTTGATAGGCTAAGGTGCTGCCTGTCCAATTGCGGTGATTTTTATATTCTCCGCCTAGTCCATAGCGTGAAAATCCGCCTAATCCAAAATAAACCTGGTCGCTCCATTGGTAAGTAGCGTAGAAATTGGGTAAAGCCCATACATCTTTCTGCAAGGAGCGCGCAGACCCGTTGACGGCTGTTTTTGCGTGTGCGGTAACGATAGTGCCACCGATTTGGACTTGTGTGCCTTCTAACTCGGTAATCAAAGACGGGTTGGTAGCTAAAGAAGCAGGTTCAGCTTCGTTAGCCACAGTGGCGCCTCCCATAGCGACGCCGCGGGCGCTGTATTCATACAGCGCAAAGCCAGCACCCTGTGCACTGGCAGCAAACATCATAAACGGCAATACAACTGCCACTAATTTTTTTATCGTATTTTTCATAAATTTCCTATGCAGAAAATATCCCTGTTGTTGTTACAGAGGGATATTTTTTTATTTTGTAAGCGCAGCAATTTTGTCTTTCGCAAAAGCACCGAAATAGGTTTTGGTGTAATTTTCCAAAATCTTTTTATAGCTGTCCAAGGCGGCAGTCTTGTCGCCGGAGAGTTCTTGGCTGACCGCGAGGGTAAAATAGGCTTGCGGCAGTGCAAAACTGGTAGGATGGTGCGCAATAAAATCCTGGGCCGTTTGGATAGATGCCTTATAATCCTGCGTAGCCTGTTGCGCTGCCGCTAACGATACGGCAGCAATGGTATTCACGTGCGGATTTTTGGCATTCAGTAAAGCTTGGTATTTTTCCGCCGCCTGTGCATAATTTTCTTGCGCAAATAACAAATCGGCCAGCATTAGCTGCGCGTAGTAAGCGGCATCCAAATTAGGATATTGCGCCGATAACGCCGCAGCCGCTTGCGTAGCGGCTTCTTGTCCGTTAGTGAGTAAAGCTATTTGCATCTGATAATACTGCGCCCAAGAGTCCTGGCGCACTTTTTCTTGATGAGACAAATAGCAGGCCGTTGCGGTCCACACGATAACGATTAGCAACGCCACAAGCCCTAAGCCTTTAGCATGGGCCTTGCAATAATTAACCCCTTTTGTAACAAATAAGGTCAAAGTATCTTGTTGTTCTGTTTTTTCCATATTCTTATTATATTAAAAAACCAAGCCGCTGCGAAAGTTACTCCAATTCCTTGTCTGTTAGCTGGCGGCATTCAATACCATTTTTTTCCAAGAAAACGATGCCTTCCTGGCTGCGGTCATAAAGCGTTTTAAAAAACACACGCGTAATGCCCGCTGTGATAATTACTTTGGCGCAATGCACGCACGGAGAAACGGTTACATATAATGTACTTCCGGCGGTAGAAATACCGTTTTTGGCGGCGAATAAAATAGCATTTTGTTCAGCGTGTAATTCGTTTTCGTTAGAAAATTTACCGTGGGCATCGTAAAAGATGCGGCTGGAGTGGTATTCCTCGTACGTTGCAAATTCCTGGGCGTATTCAGTTTGGTATAAATGAGCGAAATGGTCCTCGCAATGTTCCTGCCCAGAGGGCGTACCATTAAAACCGATGCTAATTACGCGGTTGTCTTTGACCAATACTGCGCCGACGTGCATACGGCAGCAGGTGGACTGGTCTGCCACCAACTCTGCCATTTTGGTAAATAATTTATGTTTATTTTTCATCAGTCACCTACCATTTTTTAAAGGTTAAAAATACCGCACCCACTAGCAGACAAAATGCTGCGAGGTGATTCCAGCGGAAATGTTCATGGAAATAGAATATAGAAAAAACGGTAAATACAGCCAGCGTGATGACCTCTTGGGCTACTTTAAGCTGTGTGACCGTAAAATAACCATTGCCAATGCGGTTGGCCGGAACCTGTAAACAGTATTCAAAAAAGGCAATGCCCCAGCTAATCAAAATCACGGCCCACAAAGCAGCGTTTTTATATTTCAAATGTCCGTACCAGGCTACGGTCATAAATAAATTTGACAAAACAAGCAAAGCAATTGGTTTCCACATACCTATATTATATATAATACGCCTGTCCGTGCGCTGCAATAAAAGGGCCGGCAGTGGTGTTATAAAAGGGAGGCGGCGGAATTTCTGTCTCAAACTTAAAAGGTAATTTATATAATATAAAGTATGAAAAAATATCTATTTATTGCACTAGGGTTTTTGACAGTTACGGGGTACGCTCAAACAGCGGAGGTCGCTGCGGCGTCTACTCAATCGGAATTTTCCACGGCGACGGTATCTAATTTGCCGGATGCTCAGGAGCCGCTACCGTCCTTGGATGGACAACTAAGTGTGCATGATTGCGTGCGTATTGCTTTGGCAAACAGCCCCAAGGTTATTCAAGCGCGTTTGGCGGTGCAATCGGCGGAGGTGGCTTTAAGCAATGCCAAAAATGTGTTGCTTCCCACCGTTTCGGCCTCGGTCAATACGGGTGCGATAAATACCAAAACAAACGGGGCTCCCCGGACTAATTCGGATTATGTAAATTCTTCCATAGATGCAGGGCTGAACATTTCGGGCATTACAGACATCGGCCGCACCATTCGCACGCAAAAATTAGAATTGCAGCGGGCGCAGCTAAGTTTGAATGAAGCGGAAAATCAAGTTGTTTCGTCGGTAAAAAATGCGTACTATGGACTGCTGGCATCGCAACGTGCAGTAGCTATTCGCACCCAGTCGCGTGATTTATACCAGGAGCAATATGACCGCACCAAAGCCTTCTATGACCAAGGTTTACGTCCGAAAGTAGATGTGACGACTGCTGAAGTGGATTTGAATAATGCTGTTTTGAGTTTAATCCGGGCAACCAATTCAGTCAAGACGGAAAATGCAGCCTTGGCCAATGTGATGGGGGTTACACGGGCGCAGGAATTTTTATTAAGCGGAGAAATAGAAATAGAAGAAATGCCGCTTTCGTTTGACGAGGCGCTGACCCAGGCGTATGAAAACCGTCCGGATGTGCGCTCTTCTAAGACGGCGCTTGAGATTAGTGAAATTAAGCTAACCCAATCCAAAGCAGCCTACTGGCCGACGTTTACCTTGGGTGCTGCCTTTAGCAAAAGCGGAGATGAATTCCGTTTAGATAATGATGAAACGCGTTTATTTGCCGGCGTGGAAATTCCTATTTTCAGTGCTTTTAAAGTGCATAATGGGGTTAAGCAAGCGAAAATCAATTTGGCCTCGGCGCAAAACAGTGACCGCAGTTTGGCCAATGATGTCTATTTGGAAGTACAAAACGCATTTGTAAAATTAAATGAAGCAGCCGAGAGTATTCCCGTGGCAGTTTCCAATGTGGAGAAAGCCAAAGAGAATATGGAATTGGCACAGGGCCGCTATAATGAGGGCATCGGGGATATGATTTCCTTAAAGGATGCCCAGGTGGCTTATACAGATTCGGAATTGAGTCTGCTTACCGCGCGTTACGATTACGCGGTGGCACTGGCCGAACTTAAAAAAGCAATGGGTACAAAATAATATGAATACACACACAACTATTTTTTCTAAACTGTGGCATTTGCCCTGGTGGATTAAAATACTCGTCCTCTTACTGGTGGCCGGACTGGGGATGTGGGCGTTTCGGAATTTTTTCAGCAAACCGGTTGCGCCGCGTTACCGCCTGGCCGAGGTAAAGAAAGGCGATATTAAAGATATCGTGGAAGCCTCCGGCCCGCTGGCGCCTATTAACACCACGGAAGTTGGTGCGTTGGTGTCCGGCGAGATTTTGGAAATTTATGTAGATTATAATTCCCAAGTCAAGAAAGGCGATTTAATGGCGCTGATTGACCCGACGCAAATCCAGGCCGATTACGACCAGGCACAGGCCAGCTTGTCGTCTGCCAGGGAAGAGTTAGAATCGGCCAAAATGACGTACAATTTGGCGCAGGCCAATTTGAAACGTTACCAGTCCTTATATAAAAAGAACTATGTGGCCAAGACGGATTTGGAAAAATACGAACTGGAATTTGTCAACGCTAAAAGCGGGTTGAACTCGGCGCAATCCCGTGTCATTCAGGCACAGGCCAGTTTGGACCGGGCGCAAAAAAATTTGGATAATACCCGCATTATCGCCCCGATTGACGGTATGGTGCTCAGCAAAAAAGTAAGCGAGGGGCAATCCTTAACATCCGGGTATGCCACGCCGGAAATGTTTACGTTGGCGCAGGACTTAACCAAAATGCAAATTGAAGCCAAAGTGTCCGAAGCCGATGTAGTCAAAATCAAGGCCGGGCAGCAAGCGGAATTTACCTTAGACGGTTACCCCGATGAAAAATTCAGCGGTACCATCCGGCAGGTGCGCACAAATTATTCCACTTCTTCGTCCGGTAGTTCATCATCCAGCAATACCACCTATACAGTGGTAATTGACGTGGATAATACAGACGGTAAATTTATGCCGGGTATGACGGCCACCATTACCATTACCGCCAATGAAAAGAAGGACGTTTTATTGGTGCCGAACGAGGCGCTGCGTTTCTCCCCCTCCTTTAATCAGGAGAAATTTACCACGACCGGAGTGTGGGTGGCCGAAAAAGGAGGACTGCCTAAACGGGTGGACGTCACGATTGGCATTATTTCCGATAAAATGACAGAAGTAAAATCCGGTAATTTGCAGGAAGGCCAAAAGGTTATTGTGTCCGAATTTAAGGAAGGAACAATGGCTGCCAATGCTGTACCGGGCCGCCCGGGTGGTGGTGGTCGTCGCCGTTAAAACTATAAGGAGATTTTTATGAGCTTGATAGAAACGACTGATTTATATAAGACCTATGCACTGGGCGACGTATCTGTGCACGCGCTGCAGGGTGTTAGTGTTTCTATTGAGCGTGGCGAATTTGTGGCAGTCATGGGGCCGTCCGGCAGCGGGAAATCCACCTTTATGAATATTTTGGGTTGTTTGGATAAACCCACCAGTGGCAAATATGTTTTAGATGGAATAGATGTAACCGCGACGGATTTGTCTAAACTGGCGGGCGTGCGCAACCGCAAAATCGGTTTTGTGTTTCAGGGATTTAATTTGATTAGCCGCACGACGGCGCTGGAAAATGTGGAACTACCTATGATTTACAATCATACCCCTGCGGCCCAGCGCAAGAAGAAAGCCTTAGAGGCGTTGGAGGCGGTTGGCTTGAAGCAGCGTGCCTATCATATGCCCAACCAGCTTTCAGGCGGGCAGCAGCAGCGCGTGGCTATTGCGCGCAGTTTGGTGTGCGATGCACCGATTATTTTTGCCGATGAGCCGACAGGCAATTTAGATACCAAAATGAGTATTGAAGTAATGGATTTATTCACGCGCCTTAATAAAGAGATGGGCAAAACCATTATTCTGATTACGCACGAGCCGGATATTGCCGAATTTGCCGGTCGCCTGATTACATTTCGCGACGGGAAAAAAGTAAGCGATGAGGTGAAAAAATGATTGATACTTTTATTTCCATTTTCCGTATTTCGCTTAAAGCCATTATGGCCAATAAAATGCGCGCCGCGTTGACGAGTTTGGGTATCGTCATTGGCGTGGCGGCGGTCATTACGATGTTGGCGGTCGGATCGGGCACGCAGCAAAGTATGAACGAGCGTTTTTCGCGTTTCGGCACGAACATTTTATATTTGCGCCAGCCGTGGAATTTAGACGAAAGCATTTCCTCACCCAAAGACGTCACGATGGATGATGTGCGCGCCATCCGCGAATTGGAGGATGTGACGGCAGCCGCGCCCTACATTACGTCCAGTTTTTCGGTCAAATACGGTTTTACCTCTACTTCCATTGATGTACTGGCGACGGATACGGATATTTTTAAAACTTATGACTGGGAGATTGAAAACGGCCGTACTTTTACCGAGCGGGAAGTGGAGACGTATGCGCAGGTGGCGGTGCTCGGTGCGACGGTAGCGCAAACCATTTTTTCGGATGTAGACCCCATTGGCAAGACGGTTGTATTTGATGATATTCCGTTTACGGTCATTGGTGTAATGAAAAAGAACGGCCAGGGTGGTATGGGCTTTGATATGGACGAAGGCACGCTCATTCCTTATACCACCGGAAAAGTGAAAATGAATACAGGCTGGCAAAATTCGGATCGCCGCGCGCTAGACCGTGTGATCATTCGCGTAAAGGACATTAACACGATTGAAAATACCAAGGAGTCTATTGCCAATGTGGTGCGCAACACGCACCGCATTCATCCGTTGGCAAAGGATGATTTTCAAATTGACGATTTTGCCTCATTTGTGGAACAGGCCAAAGAGGCTAGCAAAACGATGGGTATTTTACTGGGTGTAATCGGTGCAGTATCTTTGCTGGTGGGCGGCATTGGCGTAATGAACATTATGCTGGTGTCCGTGACGGAACGCACGCGCGAAATCGGTATTCGTATGGCTATTGGTGCGACGAGCGCAGATATCCGTTTGCAATTTTTGGCTGAAGCGGTAACGCTTTCCTGTATCGGCGGTTTGATCGGTGTGCTGATAGGTGTAGGCATTACGCTGTTTGTGGCAGCGCACAGCACCACTATCCCGGCGCAGTTGAGTATTTTTTCTATCTTTATTTCCTTCGGGTTTTCTGCCGCGACGGGTATTTTCTTTGGCTTTTATCCGGCTTACAAAGCCTCTAAACTTACCCCCATCGATGCTTTAAGGTACGAGTGAACACGGCTAGAAATTTAATACATAATACTCATTATTTGAACCTGATTCGGTGAAATAATAAATGGCTCCTATGGCTTGACATGCTTTCTTGCCTCTATCCGTCTTTCCAATACAGAAAAGAAAAGAGCCGGGATAGCGCATATTTGTTTGGTGATGGTCAAAATAGTACTCTACATCATTATTAGCGGCTTTAGCTCGGACGGATTCCGTTCCGTACGTATCGTTAATATAGAGTAAGTATGTTATTCCATTTGCGTATTCCTTTTTCCAAGATAGATTAGTATTTCCTACTAATTCCCCTCCTGGTAATTTCACATCCAATTCATCAAATGACGTGGCATATTTTCCGTTTGCTAAATAATAAACTTCTTGTGCGTCCTTAATTCCTTTTAATGTGTTTAATACTGTTATCAAACGCGTTTTGTCTACTGCTTTTTGGTATTGCGGCAGGGCAATGGCAGCCAATATGCCGATGATAAGGACGACGACAAGCAGCTCAATGAGTGTGAAGGCTTTTTTGTTCATAATATTCTCCTGTCTTTTTATAACCTTGCGACACATCGCAAGGGGTGTCAAAAAATGATTTCTTACAATTTAAAACCACAGATAGTTTACCAAAAAAAAAAAAACGAGTCAAGGCCTATGTTTGGGTCCAGACACATTTGAGACTAAAAGCCCCGACGAAAAAGGGCTTCAAAAAAATATTCTAAAATATTTTTAAATACAGGAGTATTTATGACTCGTTTTTACTCAAACAGCAAAAAACAAATCATTCTTAACCGCTGTGACGGGTATTTTCTTCGGCTTTTATCTGGCTTACAAAGCCTCTAAACTTACATCCATCGATGCGCTAAGGTACAAATAAATCCGGTTAGAATTTTAATTGATAATATTGATTTCCATTCTCATGCGTGCGGATATATTGCGCGCCAAGAGCTTGGCAAATACTAACACCGCGACTGCTGAGTCCGTTACACTGTATGAATGCCCCTGTTATATTATTTGTTTGTTCTCCCATAACCTGATGTTCAAAATAATATTCTATTTCATAGTCACTAACGGCAGTAGTTCCCTTAACAGATTGTGTGCCGTACGTAGAATTGATATAGAAAAAATACACCATTCCGTTTTTATAGGTTACGCGAGAGGCAGTGGCTTTTTTGATTTCCCCTCCGGGCAGTTCAACGTCCAGTTCGGTAAAATCTTTTGAATATTGTCCGTTGGCTAAATAATATACTTCTTGGGCGTCCTTAATGGCTCGGACGGTATTTAAGACTGTAATTGCACGGGTTTTATCCACCGCGCGTTGGTATTGCGGCAGGGCGATGGCAGCCAATATGCCGATGATAAGGACGACGACAAGCAGCTCAATGAGTGTGAATGCTTTTTTGTTCATATATTCCCCTATGTCTTTTTATAACCTTGCGCTACCACGCAAGGGGTGTCAAAATGTGTTTTTTGCAACCTACGACTACAGATAGTTTACCAAAAAAAAAAAACGAGTCAAGGGGTAGGCGCACTTTCTTGAGATACGGTCTTTTCCCCCTCGTCAAAAGAGTCTCTTTTTTGCTATCCTAAAAATAATTGCAATAATTTTGCGCAGTTGTGTGTTATATAAGATGTAGGAGCTAGCTTATGAACGAGCGAACCGATGATGAATTAGTACAAGGATGCCAACGCGGTCAGGACGAGTGTTTTAATGAGTTGGTATACCGCTATAAAAACAGTTTGTACCAATATATTGTGGCTCTGGTCAAGGACGAGGGCGCGGCAGGTGATATTTTTCAAGAGGTATTTTTGAATTTTTACCGCCGGGTCAGCGAATACCAGGCACAAGGCAAGTTCAAAAGTTACTTGTTTACGGCGGCACGCAACCGGGTGCTCAATTATTTCCGGGATATGGATAGGGCGGTTTCTTTAGATGACACCGACGAAGAGGGAAACCCCTATATGCACCAGGAAATTGCAGGAAAGGACCGGTCGCCGTTGGAAAATTTGACGCAAGCAGAAGGACTGGAGCGCATCAAGCAGGCATCGCTTTCATTGCCGGAAAAACAGCGTGAGGTGGTGTATCTAAAGCAGCTGATGACGTTTCAAGAAGTAGCTGAAATGTTAAAACGCCCCTTGGGTACGGTACTAGCCGATTATCATCGGGGCATCAAAAAAATGCAGGAAACGTTAAAAGAGGCAGATTTATGAAAAATTTATGTGAGCAAGCAGCACTTTATTTCTACGGAGAATTGGACGGGGCGCAGACCGCAGCGTTTAAGGCGCATTTGGCAAATTGCCCGGCGTGCAAGCGTGAGCTGGATTTTCTCAAGCAAACGCAAGCGGCTTTAGTCCCCCCCGCCGCACCTGCTAATTTAGTGGAAAAAGTCCTGCGCAAAGCAAAACCCTTGCCTTGGTGGCAGCGTGTATACAAACCTGCCTTTGCAGCAGCGCTGATGTGCGGGTTGGGGCTGGGAGTATTCTTTGGTTTGCAACATCATGCAACCGTGGAAACGGATAATGATTGGGTGGCATATATTTCCACCGATGCAGATGAAGAATATAATAATTTTGTGACGGATTTTGAAGCATTTGAAGCAGATTTTTAATTCAAAAAGGGAGGTAGTGTTATGAAAAAGATGTTAGTGTTGGCTACGGTGTTAGCCTTTACCGCCCCGGTATTTGCGGGCGATAAGCAGGATCAAAAAGAAGGCCATAAGAACTTTAATGGTCCTCGCCATGAAATGGCGCAAAATCAAGAGTTCAAAGCGCAGAAAGAAAGCAGAAAGGCTGAATTTGAAGCCCGCAAAGAGCAGATGAAAGCGCGCGAGGAAAAATTGGAAAAATTGGTCAAAGAATATAAAAAGGCCAAAGATGGCAGTAAAAAGCAACTTGCCGCACGCGAAGAAATCGGGCAGATATTGGGCGAAATGCGCGATGAACAGATTGCCTTTCGTGAAAAACAAATCAACGGTTTTGAACAGCGTTTGGGTGATATGAAAGGCCGTTTGGAAGAAGAAAAAACCGCAGATAAAAAGACCGAATGGGTGGGCAATATGACTGATCGCGTCATTGAAAAAGACGGCGACTTAAAAGAAGTCATGCGTCATGGACACATGGGCAAAGACGGTCCGCAATTCGACCAAAAAGATATGAAAGGCGGCATGAAAGGCCCCGGTGGCAAAGGTCATTTTAAAGGCGGTCATCCGGGTGATTTCAGGGGTGGCCCGAAAGGCCCGGCAGACGATATTTTGCCGATGCCCCCCGCCCCGCAAGAAGAAAAATAATTGTTTGTGTTGAAATCCTGGTATAAAAAACCCCCGCCTTATGCGGGGGTTTTCTATTGGTAGTGATACCAAATATAAGTGTCTGCAGCTACAATGTGAGGCGTGTTGCCAGTTTCATTGGCACACAGATGGGAATTAAAAGAATCCGTATCAGTTGTTTCGTAAGCAGTACAACGGCGCACTCCCGGGTATGTATCATGGTGGTTTAAGAAAACAGTATATGCCGCATCTTTATATCTGCACGCCACGACCCCCGTTGTCAATATATAACACCGCAGACCGGAACTATATTCAATGCGGTGCGGCGTATTTGACCATTCCGTATCAATTTTACCGGCTGGCATACCAATATCTAATTTGTCAAATTCATCGGCATAGGCATTATTGGCAAGGTAATAAACTTCTTGGGCTTTTGCAATGCTTTCCGCAATTATTTTTAATTGTGCAAAGCGGCTTTTCATTACGGTTTTTTGATACTGTGGCAGGGCAATGGCGGCGAGTATGCCAATGATAAGAACGACTACTAATAATTCAATTAGTGTAAATGCTCTTTTATTCATCGTAATTTCTCCTAATTTTTTCAAAAATCTTGCACCTATAGTGCAAGGGGCCAGAAGCAAAAAACATGAGTTTGCAAACTAGGCCCCAGGAATAGTTTACCAAAAAAAAAAAACGAGTCAAGCCCTACCTTCACTTTTTCACATCAAAGAAAAACCCCCGCCTTACGCAGGGGTTTTTCTTTGTAAATTTACCGACTAGTCAGCCAACAGGTTTTTCCAGTCTTGTATTTCATTATTGATTTGTTGTTTGGTGTTATCAATTTTGGTCTGCACGACCTGTTTGGCCAATTCGGTTTCAATATTGGTACCGTTCTGTTTGCTGGCTTGGGCAGCCGCTTTTACATTCTGATAAGCTTCTTTGGCTTCTTGTAATTGCTGGCGGGTGGTTTGGGCTTGTTGCAAAGCTTGCTCTAGTGTAATCGTGTTGGCAGAAGTGGTTTCCGTTGTTGAGCCTGTAGTGGCGCAGCCGGCAGCTAATAAAGTTCCGGCGAGTACAAGTAAGGATACTGTTGTTTTCATAAAGGTCCTCTCTTTAATAAGATACCTATATTGTATAAAAACTATTTGCAATTGGGAAAATTTTTTAATAAGAAATTACAGGGGAATTTTATAATTTTCCTCTTTTTATTTTTTTTTCCGGTTTAAAAAAGGATTATATTTTGTTTTATCTAATCCTTTTATTCCGTCAGAGGAGTGAAATTCCCTCTAATCCGTTCGTTTTTTCTATCTTGTTTCTTAGCAGCTGAAAATCATATCTTAAAAAGGCAGTTTAACTTTTTTGGGGGTAAGAAATGAAAACAACTTTTTTGTTGCGTGTGCTGATTGGCGTACTGGTCTTTTGCCCGGTGCTTGCGGCAGCACAAAACGCACCCGCCGCCAAACACGAACGGCGCCAAGCACAACAAATTGCTGTGTTTGAATATGATGAAGAAGAACTTTGGGAAGGTCCGGTGGTAGAAAAACACCGCTCGTTGGAACAGAGCTATCTTCACATGAAAAAATTGCTAAACGATAAAATCGGTTTGCAATATGGTGTGGATATCAGTTACATCGGCCAGCGCGGTGCACCCGGCGGCAAGCAAACCTCCATTCAAGGTTATTACTATCCGTATTTAACCTGGAATGTTTTTAAAGATACGGCTATGGGCAGCGGACAAATTAATGTTAACTACAATTTTATCCGTTATTGGGGAATGGAAGGTACGCGCTTGCAAAACCGTTTGGGTGTGGTAGCGGCACAAAATGATTATGCAGCTAACCAAGAAATTTTTTCGCAAGCATCTTTTACCCATACTTTACCCGGGAAAATGGATTGGCTGAGTTGGACGGTAGGACAATTCCCGCTCTATAACTTTGACGGAACAAATTACTTGGATAATCAGCAGACTGGACTAATTAACTTTGCGATGTCGCAAAATGCCTCCTCTACTTATGCCAGTGCAGGTGTGGGCGGATATATACAGGCAGCTTCCGGCGACTGGACCTTTGCGGGCGGCTATCAGGATGCGACTAATATCAGCGGACAAACCGTGCGCTTGCATACCGCTTTTGACGGAAAATATACCTATTTTGGCTACGCTTCGTACGCGCCGGAAATTCACGGTTTGGGGCAAGGGCAATATAGTTTTCTTTATTATTATCAACCGTCGGTCAAAGACCAACCCGGTATTTCGCGCGGATACTCATTTAATATGAGCCAAAATTTGAGCGAAAAATGGGTACTGTCCGGCCGTGCCAATTGGTCCGACGGACATATCGCGGCGATTAAAAATTCCTATGTGTTGGCGGGTACGCTTGTCAATCCGTTTGAGCGCAATGCCAATGATGCCATCACATTAGGGGTTTCGTATAACCGTTTGGATAATGCGGCGCTGGGTGCCCCACAATTCTTCCGCAAATATGAAAACTCGGTAGAACTGCAGTGGGTATGGGGTATCGGCAAACTGATTACTCTCACGCCGGATATTCAATTCTATCCGAAAGCGGCGGTGGGCGACGGACACAAATTTGTAACTGTGGCAGGTTTACGTGCCGCGGTTTTGTTGTAAAAAATTACAGGGGGTAACAACCATGGAAGAACTACAGTTAGGAACCAGATATCCAACCTTAGCTTTTATTACAGGCGGCGGCGGGTGTGCCGATGACGGAATTCCGCCCCAGCCGTTTGAAACGTTCTGTTATGACAGTGCGCTTCTGCAGGCCAAAATTGAAAATTTCAACGTAGTGCCGTATACCTCTGTTTTGCCGAAAGAATTATACGGAAACATCGTGCCTGTGGATGCGGTGGTGGATCAGTTCAAACACGGTGCCGTGTTAGAAACTATTATCGCTGGGAACGGTGCCCGCCAAGAAGAACACAAAGCTATCGCTACGGGTGTGGGCGTATGCTGGGGTAAGGATAAAAAAGGTAATCTCATTGGCGGTTGGGCGGCAGAATATGTGGAATATTTTGATACCTACATTGATGATGATATTGCTAAAGGGCATTGTGAAATGTGGCTCAATAAATCCTTAAACCATGAATTGGACATTCGCGGCGTGGAAAAACACAGCGAGTTTCAAATCTGGCACAATTATGTCAATATTACCAAACCTTTCGGCTACTGTTTAACGGCCATGGGATTCTTAAACTTCAAGTTTGCGCCGCTGGCTAGCGCCAAAGGCGTCAAGCCATTAGACTAAGGTAAAACCTCGGGGGAGATATGGCAGATAACCAAACAAAAAAACTAGGCGTAATTGGTCTAGCCGCGATTGTAATCAGCTCTATGGTCGGGGGCGGGGTTTTCTCCCTCCCCCAAAATATGGCTGCCGGAGCCAGTGCAGGCGCTGTGCTTTTAGCGTGGCTGATTACCGGTATTGGTATTTATTTTATTGCCAATACTTTTAGCATTTTGTCGCGCGTGAAACCGGATTTGACCGCCGGTATTTATATGTATGCGCGCGACGGATTTGGTCCGTACGCAGGCTTTACGATTGGCTGGGGATATTGGCTGTGCCAAATCTTTGGCAATGTGGGCTATGCGGTTATTACGATGGACGCGCTGAATTATTTTTTCCCCCCTTATTTTCAAGGCGGAAATAATTTGTGGTCCATTATAGGTGGCTCGGTGCTGATTTGGACGTTTAATTTTATCGTGCTGCGCGGCGTGCGCCAAGCGGCCGTGATGAACTTAATTGGCACCGTCGGAAAACTCGTGCCGCTGCTTTTATTTATCCTGATTTTATTGTTTAGTTTTCATTTGGATAAATTTGATTTTAATTTCTGGGGTAAACTGGCCGAAAGCGGCAAAAGTTTAGGCTCTCTTGGAACGCAGCTCAAAAGTACAATGCTCGTGACGCTGTGGGCGTTTATTGGTATTGAAGGTGCTGTGGTGATGTCCAACCGCGCGCGCAGCCAGGCGGCCGTCAGCCGGGCGACTTTCTTGGGCTTTTTGGGCTGCTTGGTTATTTACATCGGTCTGTCTGTGTTACCGTTTGGCTTCTTAACGCAGGCGGAAATTGCCGCGGTAGCCAATCCGTCCACCGCCGGAGTACTTGAAAAAGTAGTTGGACCGTGGGGCGCATGGCTGATGAATATCGGACTTTTGGTTGCGGTGCTTTCCTCGTGGTTAGCGTGGACGATGATTACGGCAGAAATTCCGCAGGCCGCTGCGCAAAACGGTACGTTTCCAAAACAATTTGCGCGTGAAAATGAAAACGGGGCCCCGTCGGTATCTTTGTGGGTAACGAGCATTTTGATGCAGCTTGCTATTTTACTGGTGTATTTTTCCAACAATGCGTGGAATACCATGCTTTCTATTACAGGCGTAATGGTATTGCCGGCATATATTTTCAGCACCGCCTATTTGTGGAAACTGGTGGAAGACGGCGAGTATGCCAAAGCTGCCAAAACTGGCCGCGCAGGCGCATTATTTACGGCGACAGCAGGTACCTTGTACGGCTTGTGGCTGGTGTATGCGGCGGGGCTAAAATACCTGTTCTTGGCGGTAATTTTCTTGGCCGCAGGGGTACCGGTATTTATTTGGGCGCGCAAACAGCAAAACGACGGTAAAAGTGTTTTTGCCAGTATAGGTGAAATGAGTTTTATGGGGCTTTTGGTGCTTTTTGCACTGGTGGCGATTTATGTATTTAGCCGTGGCCTTGTGAAGATATAAGCCTACAACTCGGGGGAGAAGTAGTACAACAGCCCGGTCTTTTGGCCGGGCTGTTTTGTGTAAGAAATATGAAAACAATTATAGGGGGCCATCCACATATTTCCAACCTAGACTTTCATATTGTTTACAAATTTTACGTCCGATATCAGTTTCTTGTGTCACACAAGAACTATACCACCCTCCTACAGGGGAGTCTTCATTATAATTTTCGTGAGGATGAGTTGTTGTAACAAATGTATAAGTGTCATGATCTTTGTTTGGTTTGACTTCAATGTAGCCTCCTCGTGGAGAAATGCCCAGGATATAGTAAAAATTTTTGGTGCTGTTGGTATCATCTATGGGCAATTGTACAGTTGCCACCTCCTTATAATTTATTGCTGTTTCCGGCAATCCGTTTTCCAAAATATACAGTTCCATTTGTTTTTTTATGGTAGCAATATTTGTTATCGCTTCGGTAGCACGGGCTTTCTCCACTGCCAGTGTATACTGCGGTAGCGCAATGGCAGCGAGGATACCAATGATTAAAACTACCACTAATAATTCAATTAAGGTAAATGCTTTTTTCATAAAAAATCTCTCTTATTTTTTGTACTAGATATCGAAGTACATCCTAACATAAATGAGGCAAAAGAGTAAAGACGTAAAATTAATATAGAGCAAACCGCTAGAATAGGGCTTGTTTTTTATATAATAAACTTTATGGAGCAAGACGAAAAAGATAATTTTCTCCCCCCTTTTTACCGCGCACTCAAGCGTTACGCCAAACGTAAACCTGCGCTGTGGAGCACACCCGGCCACGCCAGCGGTAACGGTTTGAAAGCTTGCCCGGCCGGAAAAGATTTTTATGAATTTTTTGGGCATAGTCTTTTTCAGGCCGATATGTCTAGCAGTGTGGAGGAACTCGGCTCGCTCTTGGAGCACGAGGGCGCGCCCGCCGAGGCTGAAAAACGCGCCGCGGAAGTGTTTGGTGCCGATACCACTTTCTTTGTACTTAACGGTACCTCTACCGCCAATAAAGTTGTTTTTTTCGCGACGGTCAAGCCGGGCGACCTTGTGCTAGTCGGGCGCAATTGTCACAAGTCCATTATGCACGCTATTATTATGAATGAAGCTATCCCAGTCTATCTCACGCCCAAACCGTGTGCGTACGGACTGATTGGCCCGATTAGTTTTAACCAATTTACAAAAGACGCTATCCGCGCAAAAATCGCCTCTAATCCGCTAACCACCAACCCCAAAGCCGCTAAGGTACAACTGGCCGTGATTACCAATTCTACTTATGACGGCGTGATTTATCACGCGGGCAAAGTCAAAGCGCAGCTAGCGGACTTGACACACTTTTTGCTGTTTGATGAAGCGTGGTATGCTTATGCGGCGTTCCACCCGTTTTACGAGGGGCGTTACGCCATGGCGCCGCGCCAAAAACGCCGGATGCAGGCGCCCGCTTTATTTGCCACGCAATCTACGCATAAGCTGCTTTTGGCATTTTCGCAATGCTCTATGCTGCATTTTCGTAAAGGGACCGGCCCGCAGGAATTGGACCCGCAAGGTTTAGTAGAGGCCAATTTAATGCACGCGAGTACCTCACCTTTTTACCCGCTGTTTGCGTCACTGGATATCAATACGCAAATTATGAAAGACAGCGGCTATGAGCTGATTAATAAGGCACTGGATACCGCTATTCGTTTCCGGGCGGCGGTGCGGCGTGCCGGGGCGCGCTACGCCAAACGCGGCGAATGGTGGTTTACTCCGTGGCAGCCGGGCCGCCGTTTGGAAAAGGATCCGGCACAATGGGCACTTAAACCCGGTGACAAATGGACAGGTATGGAAATAGACAGCGCGGATGATTATTTATTGGATCCGCTCAAGGTAACGCTGCTGACCCCCGGCGTGCGCGAGGATGCGTCTATGACCGATTTTGGCATTCCCGCGTGCGTGGTCAAAAAGTATTTGGCTGCGCGCGGTGTGGTGGCGGAAAAGAGCGGATTTTACAATTTACTTTTCTTGTTTGCGCCGGGGGTCAGCACGACCCGCACCGCGCAATTGTTGCGCGTGTTGCACGATTTTAAATTGGAGTATGCCGATAATTCGCCGGTGTCAAAATGGTTCCCGGAAATTACCGCGCAATATTCGGCCCGCTATGACGGACTTGGCTTGGCGGATTTATCTCAAGAAATGCACACGTTTTTGCGCGGGCGCGATATTATGCGCGGCACGATGGAAATGTACAGTCAGCTTCCGATGCAAGCGGTGGCGCCACATAAAGCCTATTACGGTTTGGCATCCGGGCGCACAGAATATGTGCCGCTCACAGAGGCGCCGGAGCGTGTGAGTGTGCTGATGATTTTGCCTTATCCGCCGGGCGTGCCCGTGATGATGCCGGGCGAACGTTTTCCGTCGGCGGGCAGCCCGATTTTGGAATTTTTACGCACCAATGAGGCGTTTGAAAACCGTTTTCCGGGTTTTGGTACGGAATTTCACGGTATCAAAAAAGTATGGGAAAACGGCCGCGTGCGGTATTTAGTTTGTGTTCTCAATAAAACCAAAAAAGGCGGCGCGGTGTAAGATAAAGATGTCATTCCCGAACGTTTTCGTTGGGAATCTCAACCTTATAAAAATGACAAGATCCCCGATTGCGATCTTCGGGGATGGATAAGTGTTTAGCGGCGCAGTGTAACAACTTCTATTCCTCGTTTTTTTCTCTGAAGTATACTGCCGCGCTTAATTTGTGCGCGTTGCAAAAAGCTAAAATTTCCTTGCGCAGGGTGCGCCAGTACGTCATATCATTTTCATTATAAATTTGATGATATAAGGGTTTTAATTCGGGATGTTTTTGCGTAATATACAAAAGGACGCGCACCAAAGATGCCGCGCGCAGTTTCAAATTTTCAAAACTTAAACTATCTACGTATGGCATAATCATTTCCACCAAGGCTTTCCAATCTGTGAGCACCGGAAACACGGGCGAGACGTGTACCCATGTTTTAATGCCGTTTTCTTTTAAAGTTTTTAGTGCGTGCAAACGCTCCAGTACAGAAGCCGCGCCTGGCTCAATTTCCCGTCGGAAAGCGTCATTGTCTGTGTTCATGGAAAAGCCTACCGTAACATCCGGCAAAGTTTTCAAAACATCTATGTCGCGGGTGACCAGAGCAGACTTTGTCAAAATGGTAATTTTTGCGCCACTGTAGCGCAATTGTTCCAACAGTTTGCGGGTCAAACGGTATTGTTCTTCCAACGGATTATAACAATCGGTTACGGAACTTAAAAAGACACTAGCGCCTTGCAGGGGTACAGGTTTGACAGTATAACTGCGTACTTTTACGTCGGTAAAAGTACCCCACGGCTCGTCATGGTTGCTGAAATGTTTCATAAATTCGGCATAACAATACATACAACTGTGAGGGCAACCGACATAGGGATTAATGACATAATCATATCCCGAGAGTTTGGACGGATTGATATAACCGCGCGCGATGATTTCTTTAACTTTGAGTGATTTGATATCCATAACCTACCCAATATTTTATATTATAGCAGTATGAACGAGGCAATAAAACTAATTAAATCGGCCAAAAGCGGCGTGATTTTTACCGGAGCGGGTGTTTCGGTGGAGAGCGGCATCCCCCCTTTTACGGGCGCAGGCGGTCTGTGGAACCAGTATGATCCGAAATTTATTGAGCTGGATTTTTTCTATTCGGACCCAAAGCGCAGTTGGGAAGAAATGAAAAAAATTTTCTTTACCTGCATGGATGAGGCCAAGCCCAACAAGGCGCACGAAGTGCTTGCAAAACTGGAAAAGCGCGGCGGTTTTCAGGGGGTGATTACGCAAAACATTGACGGGTTGCATCAGAAAGCCGGTAACAAAAATGTACAGGAATTTCACGGTACCATTCACCGTATGCATTGTATTAATTGCGGCAAACGGTATGCTACTTCCGAAGTAGATTTGACACAACTTCCCCCGCGCTGTGCGTGCGGCGGCGTGCTCAAACCGGATTTTGTTTTTTATGGCGAAGGCATACCGCCCGGCGTGTATGAAAAATCGCAAGAGATGATTTGGGCCGCCGATGTGCTGCTGGTAGTCGGTACGGCGGGGCAGGTTATGCCCGCGTGCAGTTTGCCGATTATCGCCAAGCAAAACGGCGCAAAAATTGTGGAAGTCAATACGCTGCCGTCGACATATACGGACACGATTACAGATGTTTTCTGCCAACAAAAAGCGATCGCGTTTTTTGCAAAGTTGGAACAAGAACTGTAGATTACAGAGTGGTCGTTGCTTGCGTCAAAGCGTTTTCCGTTTCGCGCATGGCTTGCAACGTGGTGTCCAACAACTTGTCTAATTCCCATCCAAGCATTTCCGCGCCTTGTTTGATTACGTCGCGCGAGCAGCCGGCGGCAAATTTTTTGTCCTTAAATTTTTTCTTGAGGCTGGATAGCTCCATATCCTGTGTGCTTTTAGACGGGCGCATCCGCGCTGCCGCGCCAATTAATCCGGTTAGTTCATCCACCGCAAACAATACTTTTTCCATTTCGTGTTCGGGCTTTACGTCGGAGCAAAGTCCATACCCGTGCGCACATACTGCGTGCACCAGTTCCGGCTCTGCGGCAATTTCCGCTAATAATTCCGGCGCTCTCTTACAATGTTCATTCGGAAATTTTTCAAAATCCACATCGTGTAGTAGCCCGCACAGTGCCCAAAAATCTTTTTCGGCACCGTAGCCTAATTTTTCGGCTAAATTTCCCACCACTGCTTCCACCGTCAGTGCGTGTATTAAATGAAACGGCTCTTGATTATATTTTTTTACTAATTCCCACGCTTGTGGGCGGGTCACAGCAGTACTAGGCATACGGACCTCCTAAATTATCCCAATTGTATTCGTCATTCAATAGCATGATGACGGACGGGTCTTTTTGAATCGCGCGGCGCATAAAATATTTTTTGAGACTAGGCCGTTTGGTAGTATTGTAACAAATGGCCTTGTAATAATTGGGAAAGTAAGCTTTCAGATAGGGATATAACCCCATGCCGCTGGAAATAGCCAGCGGGTGAATTTCGTCAATGCACTGTTGCGTATGAGCCACCAAATCGGCGGTCTGCTGCGGCGTCATCTTTTTTTCAAATCCCGTTACAAACAGGATGACATTTAGTCCATTTTGGGAGAGCAGTTTAGCTTGTGCGTTATCCTTTGTGGGCGGCTCAAAAATCAGATTTTCCAAAGGCACTCCGCTCATCCGGGCGATATTTTTCACGTCGTCTATTTGCTCTTGTGTCAGCGAGGTTTTCATATCAATCCAATAGTAGGCGTGCTGTGGGTCTTTGGGGATAGCAAAGGCTGCTTGCAAGGTCATCTTGTTTTTAAACTGGCGCTGGTCATGTGCCACGTAAATTTCGCGTTTGTCGGGCAGCGTATAGGTATCAATTTCAAATCCGTTATAGCGTTTGGATTTGGTCAGCATCCGCTGCCGTTCATTAACCTGATGAATATAGGAAAAAGCCTCTGGCCGCCACGTGGTAAACGGAGAAAGAATAGAGGGAGTTGTTACAGCAGTAACGGGCCGCAAATGATTAAGCACATACAAATAACTTCCACACACATAGACAAAGACCAACAGCGCAGCTCCAAGTAACCAGGAGCTCAGTTTGGGAATAAAGAAATTTCGTACTTTCATAAATCTCCTAAAAAGGTAGTGCGGTATATTCGTCTTGCATCCACACCCGCACAGATGGGTCCTCTTGCATCAAGCGGGTCATAAAATATTTCTTGAGACTGGGCCGTTTAGTAGTAGAGGAGTAAATTGCTTTATTGTAATGCGGAAAGTACGTCTGTAGCGTTTTGTATTTGCCCAAACTGGCGGCAATTGCAAACGGTTGGTAACGGCGCAGCAATTCCTCCAACCCGGCATTATGTTGCGCACGCAGTTGGGGATTTCCTTCATCCTCCAAAAAATCTCCCGGAATTTGCAACAGCAGCGGGAAACCATTTGCCGTCACTAAATCTGCGGTTGGCCCGGCCTTAGCCTCAAAAAGCATCCGGCGCGGATGAATGTGGTATTGGCGGGCTGTTTCTTTGAGTTGGTCCAGGTCGGCTTGGGTTAATTCGGTTTTAATGTCCAGCCAAAAAGTTTTTGTTTCCGGGTGCGCCAGCGCTGCAAAAATTTCTCCAAGTTGCGGTGCGTGCTGAAAATCAGACGGGTCATGGGCGGCCACCAATTGGCTGTCTTTGCGGTGCAAGTCTATTTCCATCCCGTCAAAGGAAGCGTCCTTGGCACGGGCGCGCCGGACGGAATTAACAGCGTGTATCATGTGCACTTGCGGGCGGTTAGCGGCAGATTGCAAAGCCGACACCGGGGCTTGCGGCGCCAGCGGACGCATTTGCATCCACACATAGCCATACATAGCCGTACTGTATAGTAACGCAATACAAATTAAAACAATTAAAATGCGGGCCGTTGTTTTCATAGCAGACAAAAACGCCCGCCGGAGCGGGCGTTTAAGAGAGTTTTATTTCTTGCTAGGCAATACGAAAAATACGAACAGAATTAAGGCGCCAATAAACGGTAAGAAATAAAGCAGTAACCACCACGCACTACGGCCAATGTCATGTAAACGGCGGGCAGCAATAGCAATGTTCGGTAAAATAAGTGCCAAAGCGTACACCCAGTATACTACCGCAAACAAGTTGCCGATAGTACCATCTATTTGGCCTAAAAACGCTAATACCAAAGCAATAATGAAATTAAACAACACAAACAACCAAAATTGTTTGCGGGTAGCTTTTCCGGCAAAGTCTACATAATGATTCTTAATCACGTCTACAAAATACGTATTGAACATCTTTACATCCTCCTGTGTAAAATATCCGACAAGAATACTATATCATTTTTAAAGTCTTTACGCTATTTATAAAAATGGCCAAATTCCTTTAGGCTCTCATTTAAAGCTTTGGCGCTGACGGGCGTATCTTGCGTGATGAAGTTTTCATCATAGGTAATCATACCACCGTAATTATTTAATACCGAAATTTTATTGTTTTCTTGTACGGCTTTGTTGGTATAACTGGAAATAATAGTCCATGGACGTGGTATCGGGTCAAATAAGTCATAACCGGAGCTGTAATCCGAGATAGGGTTATTGCACGCTAAAGCGTTTTTTAAGAGGGCAGGTATGATATCGTAGTGGCTGGTGCGGTAATCTTTTTCCCCTCCTTCTTTGCCAGGCCACCACAGCACTAGTGGCACGCGGGTTTGGTATTTGGCAAAATTGCTGTTATGTCCCCAAAAATTATGGCGGGTATCATTAATTTCCTGTCCGTGGTCTCCCGTTAACAGAACAATTGTATTTTTGTCTAAGCCCTCTTGTTTTAAGCGTTCAAACACCTGTTGTAACAAGGAGTCAATGTAATGGACGGAATTTTTATAACGGTTTAGATACGGGGTCGGATCCGTATTTTTGGTGAGCAGGAGATAATTCATTCCTTCTTTATACGGCGTAAAGGGCGCCGCATAATCAGGTGGGAAATCCTGCCCGTGCGCAGAATCGTAAAATAAGAATCCAAAGAAAGGTCGGTTTTTATCGCGTGTGTCTAAAAAGTGTAAAAATTCTTTTTGTGCGTCCGCGTCACGCTCAGATTTAGTTTCTCCGTTGGAGGAAATACGCAGGTTATCAATTCCCGCAAATACGTTTTGGTTAAATTCCGGGCTGTTGAGCCGGCCACTGGCAAAAATGCCAAACTGGTATCCTTGCCGGGCTAATTCTGCCATAAAGGCCGGGCGGATTTTGGCCCCGGTAATGCTATCCCAATAAGCATACGGCATGGAATAAAAAAGGGAAAATACGCCTGCCTCGGTGGCATTCCCGCCGGAGAGATGATTGGTAAAGTAGAAAGCATCTGGCGCTTGCTGGTAAGCGGCATAGGTATGTGGCATTACCTGCGCAGTGAACATATCCGCCCGCCATGCATCAATTAAAACAAATAAAATATTTGGTTTGTTTTGGGGTGT
This sequence comes from Candidatus Avelusimicrobium sp., assembly GCA_045593365.1. Lineage (GTDB taxonomy): Bacteria > Elusimicrobiota > Elusimicrobia > Elusimicrobiales > Elusimicrobiaceae > Avelusimicrobium. Next base: position 81,720 of record JAZNWO010000071.1, on the reverse strand, counting down.
ACAAGCAAGCGGCTTTAACGGGTAATTCATAGCTCCTGTGCGCGGGGTTTCGTACGGCTCGTGTTTCGGCTCAAAACCCATTTTGCGCAAGCGGCGGTTCATACTCATGGGATTAGCCCACGGAAGGTAAGTAATTTGGGTAAGTACCGACGGAACGAGCATAAATTTCCCCCACGCGTACATCCCGTTATATGCAGCAAATATAAAACAAAGTGACACCCCACACCCGGCAATAGCTTTGCCGGATAGCCGCACACGGCACGCCAAGTGCAGCAGTCCCCAGGTAGCTGCGATAATTGCAAGTATTGACACACCCAGCAAAATATAGGTGCTGACCGGAAAAACAAAGATTTCCCGCCCGGCCGGGCCAAAGAAAAGCTGCAACATCGCATAACTAATATGAAAACGGTATTGGGTATAGACAAAGATATCCAACAACGAAGCTAAGTTAAAAAATGTACCAAAGACCCACGCAGCTGCTTGTCCGGTTCGTGGTCCAACCAGCCGCAGCAAGAGAACTGGCAGCAATAAGCCCAAAGCAAACAAAAACATTTGTCCGGGAATAAATAGCGCGGTAAAAAGTACTCCGGTCCAAGAGGGATAAAATCCACTGACAAAAAAATAAATCAAGCAGAGTACACACCACAAGATAAATTCAAGCAAGGCAAAGGTGCAAATTTGTTTGTAATTCATACTTATATTATACTAAGTCTCAGTCTGGTGGCGTAATCAGAGCAGGGTATCTATCACTTCCAAGACAGCCAAAAAACAGATGCGGGCCCCGGTAAGAGATAATCGGGTGTGTTCCAAAATTTCTTTGCCCGGGTGGATAAAATTGCGCTGCATCCGGGCGGCCTGGCAGAGACGTAAGGCATTAGCGGGCAGGAGATTTTTCTGCGTGCAGATGATTAACAATTCACTTAAATTTAAATCAAATACATATTTTGCTTGTTTCCTGATGGTGAAGCGAGTAATATGTAATTTTTCCTGCAAATGCACAGCCAATAATAATTCAAGCAGCGCACCTGCCAATACGACGACACAGCGGTTATGCTGAAATAAATAGTTAAGTATCATTTCATCAAAATGAGTCAGCAAAAAATCGCGGTAAAACCGCGGAGCACGCAGGAGTTTTTTGCGTTGTGTATAATATCCGATGGCTTCTAATTTTTCCGGAGTAATGGTAGGCAGAATGCGGGCCCACTGGCCCGGCAAGGTGTGCCGGGAGCTATTTCTTTTTGTTGTCTTTTGTGCGTGTTTACTTAATGCAGCTAAAGGCGTATAAGCAGGCAAAGTGCTTTGGGTGCGCGTTTGCAGTGCTTGGATTAATTTAAGTGTTTCCGGCTCCGACGGATTTTGTTTGTGTAAATACTGCGCAATGGTTTGGGCCAGCTCCATATTTCCTACGGAAAGGCAGGCTTGCAACAGGGTCGGATGATACAGCTTATATTCTTTTCCATCTCCCACGTAAAGACAGAGTAAGCGGTAGGTTTGCAACGTCCAGCTATGTTTACCTTGCAGTGCTAAGTCTAAATACAAGCGCGCCAACGGTTCTTCAAAAGCGCCATCGGATAAAATCAAGGCCTTTATGCGGTTGGTACGTTCTTGCACGTGGGTTTTAAGTAAGCGGGGCATAGTATATGTCCATAAATATACCCCCATACAGAATCGAACTGTAATCCCCTGCTTAGAAGGCAGGTGCTCTATCCATTGAGCTATGGGGGCAATATCCTTATTTTATCAAAATTTATACAAAGATACAAAATCCTTATCTACACTTTTTTAGTTTCTATAAGATGGGATATGAGAAAGGAAACGGATTTACATATTATCGATTATAGAATGTTTTTCCGGCAAAATCAGATTAATTGCCTTGTCCGTCGGCGGTTTTTTTAGTTCCGTCAAAACCTGTCGCGCGTAAGGCCTTTTTATCTGCTTTGGATAAATCTGCCGTAGGCACCAAATTAGCTAACTGTTGGGCCGTAAACAAAAGCCCGGTTTTATTTGTTTCCCCCACCAAGGATACAGACTGGTCGTAGGCGTCGTGCGCGTTTTGCAGGTGCTTGCCAAGCTGCATATACTGGCTGAGAAAACGTCCCAAATCCAACACTACTTTTTCGGCCAAACTTTTGATTTCCTCGTTGGATTGTTGCACGGTATAATTGAGCCATAAAGATTCAATAATTTGCAAGGTGCTAATCAGGGTGGCCGTGCTGACTAGGGCGATGTTTTTCTCGCGTGCTTCTTGCAGAACGGATGTATCTGCTGCCAGCGCGGTGCTGAGAGCTGCCTCCGGATTGACAAACATTAGTACCAGGCTGACTGGCTCCTCGGGCATATCGGCGTTAATAGAGGCATAAAATTTCTTGAGCCCTGTGCGGTATTTTTTGGTGGCTAATTTGTTAATAGTTTCCTTGATATTAGCAATATGGGATTTGAGTAATTCCGCTGCACGGGTGTGGTCTTGGCATTGAATATATTCAAAGTATTTATCCCAAATAGTTTTAGCGTCAATAATGACAGCTTGTTTATTAGGCAGCAGCACAATAAAGTCTGGGCGTTTATCGGTTTCGTCCACGACTTGTTGGAAAAATTGTTGGCCCTCGCGCAGCCCCATATCCGATAATAGTTGGCGCAAAGTATCCTCCCCCCATTCGCCGCGGAATTGCGGTTTGTGCAGCAGCGCGCGGACAAAATCATCGGTAATATTTTTGATTTGTCCGTTGGCTTCCACCACTCGGGCAATTTGATTAGCCAAGTTAGTTTTGTCTTGTGCTTGGCGTACGGCGAATTCTTCTAATTGTTTGTTTAAAGGAGTCAGCAAATGATTGATTTCGGCGCGGTTGGTTTCCTGTTGCCGGGTAAAAATTTTGGTGGCCATATTCTCAAATTGCACTTCCCAGGCTTTTACCAAATTGGCCTGCTCATCTTTTAGCTGGGTTTTTTCCTGTTCCAAAAATTTTACTTGCTCCTCCAGCCCCTTGGCTTTTTTGTCAATTTCAGCCATTTCGCGCAGCAATGCTTCGTGCTTTACCATATCTAGGGTGTTAGAGGGTTTTAGCGTATGGATAATTATCCATACTGCTATACCCAGTAAAATGCTCGTTACAAGAAAATAGGGCAAAAATTGTGTCATAAAGCCTCCTGTTTAATTCCGGACAAAATATTATACCGTTTTGAGGAGCGGCACGCAAATCGCGCGCGTGCGTACGCCAAAGATCCCCATAAAATGATACAATACAAATAACTGTATCATGAGGATTGTTTATGCCGAAAGGACTTTCATTTTCTTATTCCAAAATGGGTATGTATAAAGAATGCCCGCAAAAATATAAATTCCGTTATGTGCATATGTTGCCCGAACAACCTAAGTATTACTTTGCATTTGGATCGGCTATGCATGAAGTAATGGAATACATTTATGACCCTAAAAATCCGGTTTTCCCGACGTTAGAACAGGCGTTGGCTTTTTTCAAAAAACATTGGGATGCTACTTCTTTTGACCAAAAAGGCTACGCCTCTATGGAAAAAGAGAAAGAAGGGTTTGAAGAGGGCTGTCGTATTTTGCAGGCTTACTACGAAAAAAATGGAAGGAGCTTTGTGCGTCCGCTCTCTGTGGAAATGAAAAGTACCTTGGATATGGACGGGCTGAATTTAATCAGTATTTTGGACCGCATTGATTATTTAGGGGACGGCCGTATCAAAATTTTAGATTATAAAACGGGTAAAACGGTACAGCGGGAGCCGGACCAATTGATGATGTACCAAAAGGTAGCCGAAAACAGTCCGATGGTACTTCGACTGGTGCGTACGCTAGAGCCGTCTGTCAAAACGGTACGGGTGGAGCAGATGAGTTTTTACCATTTGCCGACCTTGCAGGAGATGACCTTTGAGCGTACCGGTGACAAGGAAATGTATGAATTTTGGCAGCGGGTATTAGGGGTGGCCGATGCCATCCGGGCAGCTGAGTTTTCCCCTGCTCCTGAAGAAGGTAAATGCCGTTGGTGCGATTACCGCCATATTTGCCCTGTATTTACCGGAAAAGAATACGATGGTCCGAGCGGTTGGGGAGCTAAAATTCCCGCGGTGGCCTCGGCACCGAAACAGACCGCGGCTCCCGTTCCCGTCACGGTTCCTCAAACAGACGCAGAAGTATTGGCTGGAAAGATAGACCGTTTGGGCAGTTTGCATCAGGAAGAAGAAAAATTGCGCAAGGAAGTAATAGCGCTTATGAAACAGCTGGGGTTTACTCGGCATTTCGGAGCCAAATTTGAGGCAGAATTAATCCAACAACCTCTTTTATTTACTGATAAGGAAAAGACAATTACCTTATTGCGTACACTTAATTTGTTACCCAGAACCTTGGTCCCGACGCAAAGCAGCATTCGTGCTTTGCTAGAGGACCCGTCCGTCGCGCAAACGGCTAAAAACCAGTTACGTGCTTTAGCGGCGCAACCGGAACAACCCGATTTGAAGATTAGTGAGGCAGATTAACTATGTGGATACGTAAACCAAAACGCAGCGATTTCCGTGTAACACTTTCTATTGGTATTGTGTTGTTTGCTATGTTGCTTTTTTCGGGATTCCGTTTGGCATTATATATGCTGCATCATACCACTTTCGCTGCCTTGACTTCGGCGGAAGTATGGAGTGCTTTTTTCAATGGCCTGCGTTTTGATGTATCTATGATAGCGCTCTTTTTAGGCCCGGTTATTTTGCTATTTAATTTGCCTGTTAATTCCATGCGTTATATGAAATCGTGTGTGTTGCTGATGGCGTGTGAACTAACGGTAATGACAGGATTTTTAATTGGCGATTTGATTTATTTTCCGTATGTCAAACGTCATATCGCCGAAGAGATTATACAGGTTTCCTCTGATTGGGGCTTTATTTTAGGCTTTATGTTTACCAAAACACTATTGCCGCTTTTATTATTATTTGCTTTATTGTTTGCCATAGCTGTTTGGGTACATAAAATTTTTAAGTACCATTATATCTTTGACCCTTATTATGCAAAAGGCGAATTAATTAAATTAGGAGTATGTTTGTTATTTATTTTCTTGGGAATCCGCGGACATTTGGGTTTTGGTAAGCCGATAGGCATTGCTGATGTGTATCAGTATGCTTCTTCTCCCGCCGCCGCTGCGCTGACGTTGAATGGTATTTTTACTGCCTATCAGGTGGGACGTAAAGGTTCTGTGGATATCAAGAATGATTATCCGGTAGAAAAAGCCTTTGCCATAGCGCAAAAGTTATTCATTGCTCCGTCGGAAATAGTGCCGGAGGAACAGTATCCGCTGATGCGCCGTCCGGCCAAATCCCGCAAAACAAAGGACCTTAATTTCTTTATCGTTTTATTAGAAGGATGGCATCCGTATTATGTTGATTCGTTATCCGGGAATCATTTTGAAGTGACGCCAGTGTTTGATGAAATTGTGAAGAACGGTGTCAATTTTACCAATGCTTATGCCGTCGGATTGCGCAGTATGTTCGGTTTTGCCGGAGTACTGGCCAGCGCACCGCTGGTGCCGGGACTTCCGATGTTTGGATATGGTTTGGAAATGACTACTTTCTTTCGTTTCCCGGGGGCCTTGGCTCAGGCCGGTTGGTACACCTTCTTTGCGCAAACCTCCCACCGGGATTCCTACCGCTTATGTGCGTTGGCTTCCTATTTAGGAGAGCAAGGCAGTTATGGTTGGGAAGATATGAAGCAGCGTTTGCCCTATATAGACAAGGCACCGTTTGGTTATGATTACGATGGACTTATGTTCAGCGCAGACCAAATCCAGGCTCGCAAGACGAAAAACTTTATGGGAATGTTATTTACAGGTATTACTCACGACCCCTTCGCACGGACGCTCGAACAGTTTGAAAAATACCCGGGTAAAAGTTGGGATGCCGGATTTAAAAATGCGTTGTATTATGCAGATTGGTCTATTGGAGAATTTTTAAAGCGTGCCAAAGAAGAAGGCTGGTTTGACAATACCATTTTTGTTTTTGTGGCAGATCATACGTCGGGTGGCCCGGATTCCGATTCGTTGTATAACAAGTTTCGTATACCATTAGTTTTGTATGCTCCCAAAATTTTAAAACCCCGCCGGGTGGATTATGTGGTGTCTCAGTTGGACATCATTCCTACGCTTTATAATTTGGCGGGCCTGGAAGGGCCTTATACAGCGTTTGGCCGGGATATGTTGGATGATACTCACAGCCAGGACCGGGTGGCCCTCGTATCTGAAGGAGTCAATATCGGTTTGATTACTGCTAAAGGAGCCCTGCGTCATACCCGCCAAAACATTTTATCTGTAGAGCCTTTGTCACCGGATTTTGATGAACATCAAGCTGAGGAAACTTTACTGGCTTTAGATAAAACAGCTTATACTTTGCTTAAAAATAATACGTGGTATAAAGATGCCCCCTAAATACATTGTTGCATTAGACCAAGGTAGTTCCTCTTCCCGTGCATTAATAGTAGATGCACGGGGACAGATAGTTGCACAAGCTGCCTGTCCGGTGGAAACACTACGTCCGATGCCCGGCTATGCCGAATTGGACGGGGATAAATTATGGGCCGGACAGCTGGCGGCTTTAGAGAAAGTATTACAACAAATAGACGTAAAACAAGTGGCGGCCTTGGCGATTAGCAGCCAGCGTTCTACCGTAGTGTTTTGGGACCGATTCACTGGAAAAGCATTGGCCCCAGCACTAAGTTGGCAGGATGGTCGTGCGGTCAAACAGAGTGAAACACTTTCTTTGCCCCAACAAGCAGTGCACCAATTAACGGGTTTATATAATACCCCTTTTTACGCAGCAGCTAAAATTAAATGGACTTTTGAAAAGGTGTCTGCTGTTTCACGCGCCGCAAAAGAAAACCGCTTGTGCGTAGGGCCTGTGGCCAGTTATCTGATTTGGCATTTGACCGAAGGAAAAACCTTTGCCACAGATGCGTCACTGGCCCAACGGATGCTTTTGTTTGATGTAAATAACGGCAATTGGAGCGATCCGTTATGCCAGGTTTGTGGTATATCAAAAACAGTTTTGCCTGAAATCAAATTTTCAGCGGACGATTACGGAATTTATACTTATCAGGGAGTCCATTTGCCGATTGTGGTTTGTACGGGCGACCAGCAGGCGGCTGCTTATTGGACAGACCTCGCCGCAGGCCAAGCGGGTATTAATTATGGTACGGGAGCCTTTTTACTTTATAATACCGGGAAAAAGCCTGTTTTTTTACCTGGGATGTTGACCTCAGTTGGTGCCGGAACGGAACACGGAAAAAATTATTTTTTAGAAGGTCCGGTCAATGCTGCTGGAACTATTTTCCAGTGGTTAAATGCGCAGGGAATTTCCTTTTCTCCTAACGAAATTAATACGCTTTGTATGCAAGCACAACATCCGGTGCAGTTGCTGCCGGCTTTAGGCGGATTAGGGGCGCCGTATTGGGATTTTAAAGTTTCTGCGGTAGCTGAAAATTTATCCCCCCTTACCCGAAAGGCCGATTGGGTAGCGGGTGCCACACGTGGCTTAGTCTTTTTGCTGGCGGACATCGTGACGTATTTGCAAAAAAATGGTTGTTCAGTTAGAGGTTCAGTGGCGGCTTCGGGTGGGCTTTCACAAATAGATTATTTAATGCAATTTCAGTCTGACATATTGCAAAAACCGCTTGTGGTGAGTGCCACGCCGGAGGCTACTTTACTGGGAGCTGCTAAACTGGCCGCCTGTCGGTTAGGATGGCAAACGGATAGTTGGTGCACACAAGCCGGACGCGAATTTGTCCCCAAATTAGACGCGCAAAAAGCAGTGCAAGAACACCAAGCCTGGCAAATTTTTTTACATCGTTGTTGCAAAAAATAAATTTTCACACAAACATACAAAATAAAACCCCCTCGGGGTGTACCGAAGGGGTTTTATATTAACGTACAAAATTGCTATTGAACAGAGGAAGCTTGTTGCATTGCTTGCAAACGGCTGTCCACTTCATCCTGGATTAAGCTAACTTTTTTGGCTTTGGCTTCCTCTAATTGCTGTTGTAAGCGGGCCAGTTCCTCATCTTGCTGCAAGATTTCCTGCTCCACTTGCGCCCGTAAGGCTTGCTGGTTGTTTATTTGTTGCTGTTGAAGCTGTTTTACTAAAGCTTCCTCTTGGGCTAATTGTGCTTCTAAATTTTTAACTTCAGCTAATTTTTGTTCTGCCAATTCATTTGTTTTTGCGTTTAATTTAGCTTGTTCTTCCCGTGCAAGTGCCTGGGCGGCTGCTTTTGCATTTACCTGGTCTTGTAAAACGGTTTCTTTTTTCACTTTCAGCACCGTAACAACCGGGGAGTTTGGCATATATTCATCTGCCATGGAAAATGCAGTTTTGCCTTCTTTATTAACGGCAGTTAAGTCTGCATCATGTTTGATCAGTACGAGTGCTGCACGGGTATTAGAATTTTTAATAGCGTGCATCAATGCCGTATTCCCTCGATTGTCTTGTAAATCCATATCTGCCCCATTGTCAAGGAGCCACTCCGTAGCCTCAATACCTTTGGTCGTGGCGTACATGAGGGCAGTTTTCCCTTGGCTGTCAGCCGAATTAATAGAAAAACCATCCTTTAACAAGAGCTTCATTGACGGAATACTTTGCCCTTCTGCTGCAGCTATAAAAATATTTTTGCCGTCATTATCCAAGGCCTGGCTGTCTGCTTGCATACGCTCCAACTGACGCATTAAACCAGTTTGTCCGTTTGCTGCAGCATAAAAGAAAGGAGTGCGTCCATTTTTATCGGCTAAATTTGGATTAGCTCCGTTGGACACTAACACCTGGGCTGCTTTTTCTTGTCCGGCCGCTGCAGCTGCACACAAGGCGGAATATCCGGTAGTTGGATTTTGATAATCCGGGTCTGCTCCGTATTTTAATAGAACCTTAATATTTTCAGTATTCCCTTTTTGTGCGGCATAAATCAAGGGTGTGTTCCCTGCGCGATCTATCATATTTACAGCACGGTTGTTATACTTAACTAAAGTTTCAGTTAATTGGCGGTTATCAGAGGACATGGCGTGCACTAACGCTGTTTTGCCCAAGTCATCTTTAGCGGTAGGGTCTGCTCCGTTTTTTAGTAATAAATCTACTGCTTCGCGGTTACCGGCTGCTGCGGCGGCAATCAAAGGTGTAATTCCATAACTGGAGGTAATGTTGACACCGGCTGCGCCGTCTTCTACCAACAGCCGGATAATATCCAAGTTGCCTTTTTCAGCAGCTAATGTCAGCGGAGTAATTCCCGCATAGTTACGCTCATTAACATCTACATTTGCATAAATGAGTGTACGCACCCGGTCGGCATCGTTAGCTTTAATTGCGCGCACGAGGGAAGTATCATACACGTATTTTGTCTTAGAAATTTCGCGGTTTCCTAAATTGCTGGAAGGATATTGTTTGTTTACTTGACCAAACACCGTACCCCGGTAAATATCCTGTGCATTTCTCTGTGCTTGCGGAGGATCACCTAAAATATTACCTCTGTAAATTTCTTGATTTTGGTCCGTAGTAGGTTGCCCCAATACCGTGCCCCGGTATATATCACCCGGGATATTAGAACGGGCAGCTTCCTCTTGGGCAGAAATCACTTTTTGCTTTTGGGAAGCTGAAGTGGAATCCAGAACTGGCTTTAGTTGTACTCCTTTAATGTAGACAGGCTTCCCATCTACATATACAATGTCCGGTTCTGCTGCAAACGCACAAGGCGCGAAAAACAAAATAAAAAGTAATAACCCTTTCTGTTTTTTCATATATAAATACCCTCCAATAATTATATTATAGCAAGAGCAACGCAAATTGTGGAAAATTTTTTTCTTTTATTTCCAGAATGTCCCTTTTACATAATATAAAGATATTAGTAATTTTTAGTATAAAAAAATTTATTTTCTTATCTGAAAAATTTTTGCAATATCCGTTCTAAGGGTGGTATCATTAAAAATATAGATTTCTCCCCCAGAACCATTCGAATTACCCCCCGAATGGATTCTGAACAAGAGCAGGGTTACATCCCCCTGCTCTTTTTTACTGCTTTTTTGGTCGGAAAATAAAAGGAAAAATTATTTATCTAAACTACCCGTACCTTTAACGGAATATAATATTGGCGGAGTTATCAAGTCTTGATGTAAGCGCCATAAAAAGGAGCGGGACCCCCCTGGCGAGGGGCCCCTTTTGTTGTCTATGAAAAAAGAAAATAAGGCATATATCGGGTTTTTCTAGACAACGTGCCAGCTTTATTTGGTTAGCTGGGCAAACTGCGCGGCTATTTTACAGAGCAATGGCGCTAACCGGGCAGGTACCTGCACAGGCACCGCACTCAATACATTTGGAAGCATCAATGTTGCGTTTGCCGTCTACTTCTGAAATTGCTTGTACGGGGCAGGCAGCTTCGCACGCGCCGCAGTTAATACACACATCCGGATTTACTTTGTAAGCCATAAATCGTTCCTCCTGTTAGGATATTAATATTATACCACATTTTTGTTTCCCACTTTCTTTTTAGTATAAACTAACTTTTTCACCGTCGGTTTTAAATTTATTTTGCTACTTGCATATTCTGACAAGGCTATGCTACAATATAAAAGTAAGGAAAAACTAACTTTTATGGAACACAAACATATTCTTTCGCTTTTTGAGTTAAAAACGGGCCAGGAGGCCGAGATTGTAGAAATCCGCACTTCTGCAGCCCAAGCGGCTAAACTGGCGGCTATGGGATTGGCCAAAGGGCAGGCGCTATCGCGCAAAAAAGGCAAACATCCCTTGGTGGTATCTGTTTGTGGCAGTGAGGTGGCGCTCGGTCCGCAAATCGCAAAACAAATTTTGGTAACTCCTATAAAAGTGGCAGCGTCCGCTATGCAAACGATTTCCCCCTATGTACCCGGAAAGCCTCGCACCTTTTTATTGGCGGGCAATCCAAATGTGGGTAAGAGTTTATTGTTTTCCCGTTTGACAGGTATTGGTATTTTGTCCTCTAATTTCCCGGGTACTACGGTCGGTCTGCACCACGGCAATGTACAGTTTAACGGAGTCCCTTATCATATTGTGGATATTCCCGGGCTATATCGTTTGGAAGATAGATGGCTGATGAACGGCAAGAAACGGGATTTATTTAAGGAATTGGAATACGACTTCGTGGTATGTGTGGCCGATGCGTCGCACTTGGAGCGCAATTTATATTTTACGTTGGAAATGATGAGTTTAGGCAAACCCGTGATTTTGCTGCTTAACAAATTTGACGAAGCCCAGCGCAAAGGAATTGATATTGACGTACACAAGTTGTCTAAGATGTTGGGTATTCCTGTAGTGGATGTAGTAGCCACGACGGGCGAAGGTTTGAAACGTTTTGAAAAGGCAGTAGCTAAACTTTCGTTTGACAATATTTTTGTGCATACCTTATTAGATGAGCAGGGAACGCCGATTCCAGTTCCGCAGGCGCCGGAAGATAAGTGGCATTTAATTGGACGCATTATCCACCGTGTGCAGCAAATTACGCACAAACACGCCAGCTTGACGGAGAAATTACAGGCTTGGGCTACTCACCCGGTCAGCGGGCTGTTTATCGCGCTGGCGGTACTGATAATTTCGTTTGTGATTATCCGTTTTGTTGGCGAAACTTTAATTAACTGGTTAGACCCACTGTATGAGGATTATTACTTTCCTTTCCTGGAAAAAATATTTGCGTTTTGTCAAAATACACCTTTCTATAATTTATTAGTCGGCGATGGCGGGGTTCAGTATTTTGGCGTTTTTTCTGACGGATTACATATTGCACTGGTGGATGTGATGCCGTATGTACTGGCGTTTTACGCACTGCTGGGATTTTTGGGAGAATTAGGATATCTGCCGCGCTTGGCTGTTTTGTTAGACGGCCTTTTGCACCGTATTGGTTTACACGGATATGGCGCCATTCCCATTATGCTTGGGCTTGGCTGCAAGGTGCCAGCTGTTATGGGAGTACGCGTGCTGGAAACGCGGCGCGAGCGGATTATTGCGTTGGCGCTGCTGCTGATTTTGGCGCCGTGCATTTCGCAAACGGCGATGATTTTATCTATGCTGACTCCGTACGGGATAAAATACTTGGCGTGGGTGTTTGGCGCGTTGTTAATCAACGGGCTGATTGCCGGAACGGTTTTGAATAAAATGCTGCCTGGAGAAACGCCTGAGATATTTATGGAAATTCCGTCCTGGAGTATTCCGCAGTGGCGGCCTTTGGGGCGTAAGATTTGGTTGCGCATGAAAGAGTATTTGGCTGATGCCCTGCCGCTGATTTTAGTAGGTGTGCTTTTTGTGGACCTGATGCAATTTACCGGACTAACGGATTTATTTGCCAAGTTGTTCCGCTATCCGGTGGAATATCTGTTGCATTTACCCGCAGAGACCACACCGCTGCTCTTACTAGGGTTTTTGCGCAAGGATGTATCTATTGCGCTGTTGGAGCCATTTCATCTCCCCCCCGAACAATTGGTGGTGGCGTGCGTGTTTATGAGTATGTATCTGCCGTGTATCGCCACCTTTGTAGTGATGCTACGCGAGAATGGTTTTAAAGACACGCTGCGTATTATGATGTTGACGCTGCTATTAGCGTTGCTTAGTGCCACGCTGTTGCGCTTTGTGCTGATGTAATTAAAAAGGCCTTCCCAAATTGGAAAGGCCTTTTTAAGACAGTGTAAATTAATTATTACTTCCGCGGCGGCCAATGTCCACCGGCACAGGGACCTCACCCAGCGGTGTCTCAAAATAAGCCGTTCCCGTAATGCGGTAATCTACGCTGGCGCTACCCATACTGACTAAGCCCACCATTTTGGTGCTTAAACTTTTCATTGGCACCGTTACCGCGGCTTTTTGCGTTTTGGTGGCACCGGCTTCAATACGTACATCTTCGAAATTGATATCGGCTACATATACATCATTCATAGTCAGCTTGCCGTCAAACTTTTTAATAGCGGCGTCCGACTTTTTATTTAAGTTGGTAATACTCACATAGACGTCAAAGCCCAAGGAGTTGATGTTGTAATCTGACACTTCTACATTGCGGATGGAGTATTTGCAATTGGCAAAATTTTTAGCTTCCTGAACAGTGGCGCACCCGGACAACAGCAGCACAGTACTAATCAGCAAAAACAGTTTTTTCATGTAATTCTCCTATAAACCCCAGATGTATAAATTATATAATATTAAAAAATGATTTAAGGAGTTTTTATGAACACTTTGCAGAAAAGAATTTATGACCGCTTTGTGCGCTATGTGTCTGTAGAGACTACCAGTGACAGCAATAGTGCTTCGGTACCGACGACCTCCACGCAGCTGGCCTTTGGCAAACTGTTGGCTGAGGAAATGAAACAAATCGGCATTTCCCGGGTGGACACAGATAAAAACGGTTTTGTATATGGCGAGGTGCCAGGTAATGTGGACGGCGCGCCATCGGTTGGATTTTTGGCGCATATGGACACAGTGGAGGACTATTGCGGAAAGGATATTAAACCTGTGTTGCACCCTAACTATCAGGGTGGCGATTTAGTTATTAATAAAGACAAAAATATGGTACTGGCAGTTAAAAATGCCCCCTCCTTGCTTAAATGTATCGGGCATGATTTGGTAACGGCTGACGGAAATACGCTGCTTGGTGGTGACGATAAAATTGGTATTGCTATTATTATGACTTTGTGTGAGGAGCTGCTAGCTCACCCGGAAATCAAGCACGGCCCGGTCAAAGTATCTTTTACCATTGACGAGGAAACAGGAACAGGCATACAGTATTTTGATTTGGAACGTTTTGGGGCGGATTTTGCGTATACGGTGGACGGCGCGGATTTGGGTAAAATTGATTGCGGTACCTTTAATGCCGACAGTTTTACTATCCAAATTGAAGGAAAGAATTGCCATCCCGGCTCTGCCAAAAATTTTATGGCTAACCCGGTGCGCATTGCGTCGGATATTGTTTCCTCCTGGCCGGAGGATAAATTGCCGGAAACAACGGAGGGCGAAGAAGGATTTATTTTGTTCCTCAATATGCAGGCACAGCTGGACAGTGCCACGCTTAAAGGTATTATCCGCCACCATGATTTGGCACAATTTGAACAATTCAAAAAGGACTTGGCAGCTTTAGTGGCGGCCAAGCAAGCCAAATATCCCAACGGTAAAATCCATTTGGAAATCAAAAAACAATACCGCAATATGAGAGAAGTTTTGCAAGAGCATCCGCAAGCCATGCAGGTGCTTGAAGCCGCGTTAAAAGCGGAGAAGGTGGATTATCAATTGATACAGGCGCGCGGCGGTACTGACGGATCACAGCTGTCCTTGCGAGGTTTACCGACACCGAACATTTTTGCCTCTTATGAAAATCCGCACGGTCCGTATGAGTGGCTAAGCTTACAATGGAGTGAGACGACATTTAACATCTTAAAGCGCATTGTAGAGCTTGCCGCAAAATAAATTTGTTGAACAAAAAAACCGCCTCGTGTGAGACGGTTTTTTAGGGCGATTGTTTCTTTCTATGAAAGCCATAACCGGTGGAAATGGGGCGTCCAATCAAGGCCAGTTTGGAAGCTAAACACCTGCGGCATTTGGCCGGGTCCTCGCCTGCACACGCTTTGCCGGGATAGAGCGCATAATTTTTCCGCGCATCTCCTTCCGTAACATTGGGCATAACGACATTGGCTCCGCTTTGTAAAGCGCGCAGGCGCCCGTCGGGCTCGATGGTTTCCATAGCGGTGGTGGCTGGGATATTGATATCCGGCAGCAGCAGGCGCGTAAGCGCCATTACTTTTAAGGCAGGGGTTAATTGCGGCGCCGGAGCGTCTTTGAGCGGTGTGTCGGGATTAGGGATAAACGGCCCCAGTCCAATCATATCGGCGTCCAATTCTTTAAAAAATAAAAGGTCTTTGGCAAGTGACTCAACCGGTTGGCCGGGCAATCCGACCAAAATTCCAGTACCCACTTCATAACCCAAGTTTTTCAAATCGTGCAAACAACGCAGACGATTTTCAAAAATCATACCGGGATTATATTTTTCGTACAGAGCCTTGTCGGTGGTTTCAATGCGCAGTAAAAAACGGTCTGCTCCAGCCTCTTTGAAAGCTCGGTAATCTGCTGTAGTGCGCTCGCCAATACTAAGCGTAAGGGCCAGTCCCATTTTCTTAATTTGACGGATAATTGGTACCAGTATATCGACGGTAAAAAATGGGTCTTCCCCTCCTTGCAACACTGCGGTTTTATACCCGTACTGCACGGCTTTTTTTGCAAGAGAAATAATTTCCGTTCCGCTTAAACGGTAGCGTTTTATTTTGTTATTTTGGTATTGTAAGCCGCAATACAAACATTGGTTTTTGCAAATGTTTGTAAATTCAATCAGCGCGCGCAAATGTACCTCATCTCCAACGTATTTTTTGCGTACTCTATCTGCAGTGGCAAACAGCAAGGAGTCTGCCTGCGCATCTGTTAAAATATGCAGTAGCTCTTCTTCCGTCAGCAAATGGGTCTTTTCGGCCCGGGCAATCAGTTCGGTACTGTTCATGTTTATAGTGTATAAAAAAACCCCTACCGTCGGGTAGGGGTTTTTGAGATTAGAAGTTTTATTTGGCTGCTTGTGTCTGCAAAGAATCTAATAAGTTTTTAGAATCCGAAATAGTCGGCTCTAATTCTTTCGTCAACGCATTATAATTGAAGCGGTACGAGATTTTGAAACTTTGCGGGTTAGCAGGCGGCACCTTGATCAGCACGGAGTAATTGTCCGGTTCCACAGCATCGGCAATGCTCCATTCAATGGAAGATACTTGTGCTGCATGGCGGGTATTAACCAATTGTTCTAGGGTTTGTCCGTTGCTCAGTATCTGGTTTTTAACCTGCATCAGCAGTGTTTCCATATTGGTGCCGTTATTCTCAGTTGTAGCGGCTGCTGTATCGTCGGCAGCCGGTAAGCTGCTATCTGGTGTGTTAGTTTGCGGTAACATTTCATTAATAGCTTGCTCTTGGAAAGGCTGCGGTACCGGTGTTTCTTCCGATTTAAATAAGTTGAAGCTTGCCGGCAAGAGATTGAGATAGGCCATCATGACGTAAATAACGGCCAAGCATACGATAGATACTAAACTACCGAGGATAATCTTGGTTAGTTTGGAATTAGTACCTGCGTAATCAGCTGCTTTTAGGTCATGCTGTGCATTGATATCTAAATCAGAGTCTGACAAGTCTAAACGGTCGGAATCGGCCGGCTCCTTGACCATCGGAGCGGTACGGATGTCCATGGTAGCACCGCGTTTTGTCTTTATAGTGTTCTCTAATGATACCTTAGACATCGTGATATCTTCCGTAGGATTTTCAAACTCAACCGGTTCAGAACCTGGCACGATTTCCTCTGCTTCTTCTTCCTTAGGCTTGCTTAAAGTTGCAGTGGCTGCTAACGCCATTTCAGTGGCCTTTTCAGGAGTCATATCTCCAGCCATGGCCGGTGGAATGAAATCCGAAATCAGATAAGTAGATCCTTCCTTTAATTGGACTTCTGTCATCTCTTTGGGATTATAAACTTGCCCGTCCGGTAAAGCAGCGTCTGATCCGGTTTCAGGGACTTCCGGAGTTTCAACAGTTTCGGTTTCCGTTTCGGGTGCAGGTTCCGATGTATTTTCTGCAGTTTCCTCTGTTATATTTTCTGCGGTAGACTCAGACGTATTTTCCTGCGCGGTTTCTGTAGAAGTTTCCTCTGCAGGGGTTTCCTCCTCTGTCGGTTGTTCTTGTTGCGTTTCTTGCGCAAGTTCTTCTTGATCTTGAATTTCAGGAGCAGTCTGCAGTTCTTGCTCTTGAACGGGTACTTGATTCGAAGTCACATCCTGGGTTTCCTCTTGCAAAGAATCCTCTTGTGTTGCGGGTTCCTCTTGCACAGCCACTTCTTGTGCAGTAAGAAGGCCCGCTACTTCCTCTGCGGGGACGGGAGTCTCTTGTTCAGCAGGCTGTTCGGTAGAGGTTTCTGGCTCAACAGCAACGGGCTCTTGTGCAGGAGCTTCTTGTGAGAGATTTTCTTCTGTGGAAACAGATTCGTTATTCGGAATTAATTCCTCTACCCCTTCTGCAGGAGCAGGCGTTTCTGTTTCAGCCGGAGTTTTGTCCTTGTTTTCCAGCGTATCAACCGTTGGAATAGGCTCTTGTGTTTCTTGAGCAGGTTTAGGTGCAGAGGCTGCTAATTCATCCGGCAACGGGATATCCACACCAATCCGGCGGCGTTCTGTAAAGGCTTCATCCAAATCGGCTTGGGAAATTAACTGGTCATCCTCTTGTTCAGCTTCTATCTTTTTGCCGGGAACCAGTTCTTTTACTGTTTGGGATTTTTCTGTTGAAGCTTCTTCCACATCCACATCCGAATCCATCGCTTGCAATCCGGCATTAGAATCAACTACATCAGACGGATTGGGAGAGGTAGCCTCAGAAACAGCATTTTGTACGGAATCTGCAGTCTGATTCTCCTCATTAGCGGAGGAAATAGATAATTTTTCTTGTGTTTCATTATCCAAATTGAGTCCTTCAAAATCAATTGGTTCCTGAGCAGTCTGAGTTTTTTCTGTCTCGTCCAGCGTTTGTAATAAAATATCCTCTTCGCTTTGTGCAGGTGCCGTGATTTCATTAATAATTTCCTCACGTTGCGCTCCCGTGATGGGGGCTTGGGAGGTTTCTGTTTCTTGGTGTGACGTATCGGATGCAGAAGAAACCGCTGCTGCAGCTCCGGCTACGGTTGCCGCGGCTGCTGCTGTTTTAATCGGAGAGAGTAAATCCTGAAAAGTAGACTCTTTTTCTTTTTCTGTTTGTTCCTTTATATTGCCGTTGTACAGAGAATCCAAAGCAGAACTTAATACCACTTCTTCTCCTGCTTTTTCAGTAGAAGTTCCTTGGGCAGCAGGAATATTGGCTTCATTTAAGAAGTCCAAAGGCTTATTAGTAGCAGTTGTATGAGCTTGTGCCACCATGTGTTCTGCGTGTTCTACTAAATTGGCCGTATCAGGAATAGGCCCTTCATCGGATAAATGTTCCTCCGGCGGCAGCACATTGGTTTGTTTCTGAGCTTGGGCGGCTACTTGCTGTTGTAAAGAATTAATTTGCTCATGAACGGAGGCTTGTGCAGCTGCGTTAGCTGCTACTGTTTCATCAATTTTACCTCTCATCCCTGCAATTTCTTGGCTGAGCTGGTCAATTTTGTTTAGTAAAATTTGGGTTGTGGACAGTTGCTGTTCCGAAGCAGGCTGTGTCTCTGCGGCGGAGGCTGCAGGAGCAGGTGCCGGTTGTGTAATCGGTGTTTGCGGTGTTTGCACGGGAGCATCAAATTCAAACACGGAGGAGGCTTTTACCCATTCCTGATTGCCGCCAGCTTCTACCTGCTCGGTGCAAATCAAGGTATCGGGAGAAAACCCGTTTAATGTGGCCAACTTGTCCTCTTCATAAGGACCTACAACTTTTTCGTTTAGATAAACCCAGTATCTCATTTTATTCACCCTGAACTAGAAATAAACCATCACGATAACAGCATAGCAAAAAATACCGTAGGCTTGCACGGTTTTTTTATATATGTTTTTCAACTGAAGGGTCTTTTTGGGACTCCTGGCTGACGGCCCGGGCTTGTTTATATATAGCTAACAAGCCTTGTAATTCCTCGGGAGCTGTGTTATTTTTTTGAATATTGCGGCGCATATCCCGTACCAATTCCAAC
Organism: Candidatus Avelusimicrobium sp.; assembly: GCA_045593365.1. Classification (GTDB taxonomy): domain Bacteria; phylum Elusimicrobiota; class Elusimicrobia; order Elusimicrobiales; family Elusimicrobiaceae; genus Avelusimicrobium. Next base: position 63,023 of record JAZNWO010000071.1, on the reverse strand, counting down.
GAGGAGCCATTTTCTAACATTTCCAACACAAATCCGGCTAAGTGCGCGGGAATGGTGCCATTTAATTGTTCCAATAATATGTGAAGTGCAAATTCGTGTGCTGCCGTATCTGTGGTCCAAAAGGAATAAGAGGCTAAAGATTGGTTAAAAAAGGCAATAATTTCTTGTTGTGTTTTTGCTCCTTGATACTGGGCTAATACTCGTGGAGCTAATTTCTCAGTTAAATGTGTAGATTTGGTGTTGCAGCGTTGTCGGGCTTGTTTGATAGCCTCTTCTGTGCTGATTTTACCTAACAGAGCCTGACACACGGCAGCTTGGTTTTCTTCCGGGGTCTGGTTATAAGGCAAATGAGTCAGTATTTCTTGAGCCTTTTGTTCTATGCGGTCTATTGGTTCTTTTTGTGCAAAATGTTCGGCTAATTGTTTTTCATATCCGTGAAATAGGGGCTTTTTAGTCAGCGCATAAAATAATAAAGAACGGTCTTTGCGCCAGGCGGCTTGTTGTTGAGCTTGTTCAAACTGCGTTTCTGTTCCATCTATCAAAGTATGTACAGCCAAGGCCAAATTTTCTTCCTTGTAATGGATGTGTGGCAAACGTTCCAATACGGCATGAAAAGTGTCGGCAATTTCCTGCGGGGTTTTGCTTTTTAAGTAGCGGCAAGAAATAGTAATCAAGTCTTCCTCTAAGATTTGATCATTAAGTAGTTTAGAAGTAAGGGCAATTTGCCGGGCTTGCTTTTTGGTTAATTCACATAATAAAGTTTTAACCGCCAAAGAAGCTGCTAACTTTTTATTTAACGTAACGGTTTGTAAAGATTTAAAAAGGGTTTCAAATTGCGGGGCAAACTCTGCTGCGCCCGGCACAGCGTATGTGTTGATTAACATGGAGGTTAACGTCAGTGGAAAATGGTATTGATCTGCCAATTGGTAAATATAACGACTGTTTTGTTCCGGACGGCGCGGATGTTGTTTGATGGCTTCTTTGGCTTGCATTATCAGATGATGTAAAACGTGTTGTATTTTTTCTGAGTCAGAGGAGGTTTCTTGTGTGGGTAATTGTTTTAAAGCGGTGGCAAGTTCTGTATCAAAAAAATGTTCAGCGCCGAACGAAGCATAATAACACAACAGTAAGGTGGTGTCTTGTTCAGACAGATCTGCTGCGTGGGCTAATTCTGAGATAGAAGCCATATTTTTGTAAATACGTAATTGTAACAAGGCAGTTGAAAAAGAAAGTTCCTCCAATAAAATCCGGGCGGCTAGGGTATCTCTCATGGGAACGGAAGCATCCAGCTTTTTGACAGTTTCAGCAAGCTCCTTTTGAAAATCTGCGAGTTCTTTTTTGTTTTCCAGTGTATAAACTAACTTGGCAGCGTAATCATCGTTTACACTGGGCAGCATTTGATAAAGAATGCCTAACATGAGACTGCGTTTTGTGGGGTCCTGTTCCATTTTTTCACCTTTAGCAAAATTTTAAAAACGTGTCTATCTGTCGGTTTAAATTTTGTATTACCGTTTCATCTTTAATAAAAACCACATTGGCGCGGATATTTTCCACGCAACAGTGTACGGCACTTTTGAGTAAATGGCGCGCACATTGTATGTCGGATAAGATAATAGGAGCAATATCCCCTGCTATCACCTCAAGCTCTCGTAAACACTGTATGGCGGTTGTAGCTGTATCGGCAGGAACGCGGGCCGCATAAAGAAGTGCTTTCTGTATTGCTTTTTCACGCGCCGGGTTTTCTTTGGATAATTGTTTGGCTATAATAAATGCCGAATAAGCATTTGCGTCCTCTTGAATGAAATGATTTAACTGGGTATGTAATGCACTCAATTTGCGTAAGGACGATTCCAATTTTGTTTTGGTTCCCGGCAGGGTATTTTTGCGCAGGAGCGTAGTTTGCACAGCCATTAAGGCCAGCGAGCCGCCCATAGCTGCGGCCATAGCTGCAGCGGCCCCTCCACCGGGCGTCGGAGCCGTGGAGGCCAAGGCTTCATTAAATTTTTCTGCTGATTTAAACCATTCCATAATTATTCCTACATAATCGTGCCCGAAGGCAAATCTTCATATTTTTTGATTTTTAACATTTTTAAGCGGTCTTCATCAATTCCCGTACGGCTGAAGAACACGTGTTCAATGGCGCTGGCAGGCGAAATATAAATGCCGCGTTTGACTCCTTTGGGGTCTGTACTGATACCCAGCCACACATAAAAGGTTTTGATATCATTAAAATTTTTGAGTTGTAATTCTGCTGCGGCCCGTTGTAATAATTTTGGATCGCCAAATCCGCAAGTAACTGCCGCGCTGTGATAGCCGCACGCTTTAGCGGCCAATACATCGTGGTGTGTATCTCCCACAATATACACTTGGTCCGGGGCAAATTTAGTTTTAAATTTTTTCTCAGCACGCTTGACGGCGATTTTGAGCATATCGGCACGGTCGTGCGCGTCCTCCCCGTATCCGCCGAAAGAAAAATACTTGAGCAATCCGGAAGGCTCTAATTTAATTTCCGCGCCGCATTGTATATTTCCGGTTCCCAAGCCCAGTGCAATATTTTTTTCTTTAGATAAAGCGGCGAGCAATTTTTTAATTCCCGGCACAAATTTATAATTTTTAGTTTTACAAGAAAGCGCCACTTCTTTCGGCAGCAGTTCTAAGTATTTATCTTGTATTTTTTTTACTTCCGTTTTAGACGGCTTTTTCCCCTTGATTAATTGGTACACCAGGACAAAATTTTCGGTATCTGTCCGGCCGGAAATCAGGCTATGTTCAAACACAGGTGTCTTGCTATATAAGGCAGCGATAGCTTTAGTTAGTGCCTTCCGTCCGGCAGAGCCGGTATATACGAGTGTACCATCTAAATCAAATAAAACGATTTTATTCATGAAGCGGATTCTCCTTTTGTGGGAACGAGCGTTACGATGTATGCGCCGCCCAAGGCCAATGCCAAACCGGACACTTTCAAAATTGTAATTTTATCCAATCCCAAACCCACTGATATTAAAAAGGTAAACACCGGGTAGGATAAAATAATAGCGGTTGCTTTTCCCAGTGCCATATTGCGTATGCCGTAATACCATAAACTGTTTCCGACAAAATAGCAAAAAACAGCACTAAATAGTACGCAACCCCACAACTTGGCAGCCGGGATGAAAGTTAATCCCTGCGTTACTGCTATATATATTATAAGAAAAAACAAAGAAGGTATAGCAAATAAAGAGCGGATGCAGGCCACTGTTTGTCCGTCCAAATCGGCGGGCAGTTTTTTAGCTAAAATGTGACTGAGTTGGAACATCCACAAGCAACCGATAATCATCAAATCCCCTTTTAACTGCGGAGTATATCCGGCCTGCCACAAGAGTAATGTCACTCCGCTGATAATCAGGGCCGAACCGCCCAGCTGCCGCCAAGAGGGTTTTTCGCGTAGCAAAATCCAGGCCAGCAGCAGGGAGTAAATAATTTCAAATTGGTTTAAAATGGAAGCATTGGTCGGCGTGGTAAAATTGAGCGCATATACCATAATCGTCATGGGTAGCCCGGTGCCTAGTGTGCCGATGCCCAGGTAATACCAAATATGTTTCCGGTCAAACACGCGGGGCCAGGCGTGTGTGCGATTGATGTGCGGGATAAAGCACAAGGTCGCCCCGCAAGAGGCCAGTAGCAAAAACAACGCAGCAGAAGAGTATTCCACCGCGTATTTTGCCACCACCATATTAATGGAAGTAATAATAGTGTCTCCCCAAATAGCTAAAGACGGTAATTTTTTCATATTATTTTTTGTTTTTGGACTAGCCAACTAATCCAATAAGCTCCTGTTAAAGTAAGTATCATACCTATAAATTGATAGGTGTGCGGGGTTTCCAGGCCCAGCAGCACAGACAGAGCAAAAGATAAGACCGGGTAGGATAAATAAATCGCGGTCACTTTGCTTAGGTCCAGCGCGCGGATGGCCTGATACCATAAAATCATGGCCCAACCGTATTTCAAAATGCCGGTGTAAAGTAATACCCACATGGCTTGCAAACCCGGCTTGCAGGTAAAATGCCCGCCATTTTTCCATGCTAAAAATGCAAGCAGCAAGGTCAATACAAGCAGTGCATACAAATTGCGCGCGGCAGCAATGGTGCGGTGATGTAAATGTTTGGGCAATTTTTTTGCCATACAAGAGGCTGCCTGAAACATCCACGGGCACGCGATAATCATTAGGTCGCCTGTCCAACGCGGTGTGTATTTTTCTTTAAGCAAAATCAGCAGTACCCCTGCCAACACCAGTGCGCTGCCAAAGAGCTGCTGTTTAGTCGGAATTTCGTGCAAAAAAATGGCAGCAATAATGAGAGAATACACCAGTTCACTCTGCTGCAAAATAGCGGCGTTTCCCGGCGTAGTATAATGAAACGCCCACAAAATAATAGAAAACGGCAGTGCGGTGCCAAAAGTGCCAATAAACAAAAATTTGAGCCGGTGTTGCGGGGCGAGCAGTTCCCCCCACTGTTTATGCTGCGTAACCCACGGCGTGAAATAAGCCACAGCCAGTATCGTGCCTAAAAAACTGAGCAGTACGGGATTGAGCACTCCGACGGCATAATGCCCGGCAATGGGCGACAGCCCGACAATGGCCCAACACAGCCATGCCGCTAGTAAAGGGTTCATAAAAACTCCAATAAAAACCCCGGATAAACCGGGGTTTTTAATTATGCGCGAGGGGGGACTCGAACCCCCAAGCCTTGCGGCATGCGCCCCTCAAACGCACGCGTATACCAATTCCGCCACCCGCGCTTGAAAACGATAGAACAACGAGGGAAATTTACTACCCTTTTATTTTACTAAAATTCCCCCCCGCTGCGCAAAAAATTTAGCAGAAAAAACCCGCACATTGCGTGCGGGTTTTTGCGTGAAGTACAAAATTTACTTGTTAACCGGGGCCGAGGCAGCCGGGAGATTTACTTTGTCTAACACAGAAGACGAATTCTTGTGATTATACGAAATCGTTAACAAAATAGATGTGCAAAATAAAATCACGGCTAACACGGCAGTAAATTTATTAACTGCGTTGAATGCCGTTGGACTGGCAAAGATGTTGTCGGCACCCGATGCACCAAAAATACCGGCGGCAGATCCCTTTCCGCTTTGTAATAGAATTAACAAAATCAGCAAGATACACACAAAATAATGTACGACCAAAAGTAGCGTTTGCATAAAATACTCTCCTATAAAAATCTCTTACTATTATAGCAATTTTTGGCGGGTGCGTTGTATGTTTTCCCCCTTTTTTGGCTTTTTGGGTGGGTTTATAAAAAGGCCTTGACTTGTTTTTTTTTTTTGGTATGATATAATGGTTGTAGGCGTTTAATTTTACAAAAGGAGCTTTGTATGAAAAAAGCATTCACCTTAATTGAGTTGTTAGCAGTGGTATTAATTATTGGTATTTTGTCGGCGGTAGCTTTGCCGCAATATCAAAAAGCAGTGTCAAAGACATATTTAAGTAATTTATTACCTATAATTTCTTCAGTGAAAACTGCGGAAGAAATCTATTTTTTAGAAAATGGAGACTATACAAAAGATTGGGATAGTTTATCCCTATCTTTTCCGACTAGTGAGTATATAAGTTTATCTTTGGCTACAGTAAGTGAAGGACATACAATCAATGGAATAACAGCATTAGATTCACGTGTATCAGATGTTAAACTTGTAGCCAGTTTTTCTCATAATTCAGGAAGTTGGCAGGGTGGTATAATTGGTTGTTATGCGAAAGCAAGTAACAATAATGCTAACCATTTATGTAAAAGTCTGACGGGTAAACAGACATCTGATGTCACAACTGGAGGATGTGGTGGTACAGAAAATAAGAGTTGTAATGTATATTTAATGTCTTATTAAATCAATAATCTCAACAATTTTATCTTTAGAAAATAGACCCGCGCTAAACAATTGCGCGGGTTTGTGTTAAACACAAATTTTCTAGGCAGAATTTCCGATTTATTTGCTCATCGCAACTAAACCCGGCAATTCTTTCCGGTGGGCAAATAGACCGACCCCCTGCTAACGCAGAGGGTCGGTTTGTGTGGCAAGATATAAATTTGCCGAAAAGAATTTCCGTTTTTATTTAGCTAAAGCTGCCAAACCGGGCAATTCTTTCCCTTCCACAAATTCCATACTGGCACCACCGCCGGTGGAAACGTGGGAAAATTCTTTCTGGTTGATTTTGCCTTTTTTGAGCACGTTGACGCTGTCCCCGCCGCCGATAATGGAAATCGCACCTTGTTTGGTGGCTTCAATCATCGCGTTGGCAATCGCGTAGCTGCCCTTGGCAAAATTCGGAAATTCAAATACGCCCATCGGGCCGTTCCAGAAAATCGTTTTGCATTTCAAGAGTTCATCCGCAAACAATTTTTCGGTTTTCGGACCAATGTCCATGGCTTCCATATCCGCCGGAATAACATCCACTTCCGTGGCGGTAGCGGTTTCGGAAAATTCTTTGGCAACGCGGAAATCCACCGGCATTAACATCTTAACGCCTTTGGCCTGCGCTTTAGCCATAACGCCTTTGGCTTCTTCAATTTTGCTTTCATCAAGTAAAGATTTGCCGACTTCCATGCCTTTGGCTTTGAGGAACGTGTAAGCCATACCGCCGCCGATAATCAACACATTTACTTTGTCCAATAAATTGTTTAAGAGCATAATTTTGTCGGACACTTTCGCACCGCCGATTACAGCCGCAAACGGACGGGCCGGATTGTTCAATGCTTTGCCCAAAAACTCTACTTCTTTTTGCACTAAATAACCGATAGAGCCGGGCAAGTACTGAGCAATGGCGCTCGTAGAGGCGTGGGCGCGATGTACGGTACCAAATGCCTCTTGTACAAATACTTCACCGTGTTTGGCTAGTTGCTTGGCAAATTCGGCATCGTTGGCTTCTTCTTCCGGGTGGAAACGTAAGTTTTCCAAGAGAACGATTTCGCCGTTTTTCGCCGCGGCCACTACTTTATCGGCTTCCGGCCCGACGCAATCTTTGGCAAAATGCACGGGCACGCCAAATACTTTTGCCACTTCTTCGGCTACCGGTGCCAAGCTAAATTCCGGCGCGACTTTACCTTTGGGGCGGCCCAGGTGGGCGCACAAAACGATGCGGCAATTATTGTCTAATAAATGTTTGATAGTTTTTTCGGTTGCGACGATACGTTTATTATTATCTACCTTTCCGTCTTTGAGCGGCACGTTGTAATCCACACGTACCAAAACTTTTTTGTTTTTCAAATCCACATCTTGCATTTTTTTGATGCTGTCAAAGTTCATAGTTTTTCCCCTTCTTACTTCTTAAAATAAAGGCGGCTTTTGCAAGCCGCCTTTTTGTTGCAACAAAACTTATTTGTTGACGGACGCCATGTGTTTGATTAAGTCTAACACTTTGTTAGAGTAACCAATTTCGTTGTCATACCAAGAGACAACTTTCACAAAGGTATCGGTCAAGTACACGCCGGCATTGGCATCAAAGATAGAAGTGCGCGGATCACCCAAGAAATCAGAGGATACCACAGCATCTTCGGTGTAACCCAAGATACCTTTCAGTTCACCTTCGGAAGCTTCTTTCATGGCTTTGCAGATGGCTTCTTTGGTGGCGGGTTTAGCCAAGTTAACGGTCAAATCCACGACGGATACGTCCAAGGTCGGAACGCGCATAGAAATACCGGTGAGTTTACCATTCAAGGACGGAATAACTTTGCCTACTGCTTTGGCAGCACCCGTGGAAGACGGAATAATGTTGCCGGAAGCAGCGCGGCCACCGCGCCAATCTTTCATAGACACACCGTCTACGGTTTTCTGGGTAGCGGTAGTGGAGTGTACAGTGGTCATCAAACCATTGATGATACCGAATTTGTCATTTAAAACTTTGGCGATAGGGGCCAAGCAGTTGGTGGTGCAGGAAGCGTTAGAAACAAATTGAGTTCCTTTGACGTAGGTTTTTTCGTTTACACCGCAAACGAACATCGGGGTATCGTCTTTGGAAGGAGCAGACATTACCACGTATTTGGCACCGGCCTTGATGTGGGCTTGTGCTTTTTCTTTGGTTAAGAATAAACCGGTAGATTCTACGATATATTCGGCACCTACTTTGTCCCAAGCCAAGTTGGCAGGATCTTTTTCAGCGGTGACGCGAATGGCTTTACCATTGACGATTAATTTGCTGTTTTCTACATCAGCTTTGACATCGCCTTCAAATTGGCCGTGCATGGTGTCATATTTGAGCATATAAGCCAAATAGTCCACCGGGGTCAAATCATTGATACCGACGATTTCAATTTCAGGGTGATTCATCGCCGCGCGGAATACGAAGCGGCCGATGCGGCCGAAGCCGTTAATACCTACTTTTATAGTCATACTTTGTACGTCCTCCATTAAGTTTTAAAACTACTCGTCTCTATTATTTTAGCAAATTTTAGCGGCTGCGGGAACGCCCTAACAAACGCAAAATTTCCAAATACAGCCATACCAGCGTTACCATCAGAGAAAACCCGGCGTACCATTCCATATATTTAGGAATATCGGGTCGTCTTGTCATTTGATTAATAAACTCAAAATCAATGCCAAAATTTAAGGCGGCAACAATGCAAATAAACACATTAACCACAATACTCAGCCCGCTGGTACTGGAAAAATAAGCAACATTGACACCAAATAACATCAGCACCAACGAAACAAGATAAAATAGTGCGATTGCGCCTGTGGCAGCGGTTACACCCAAAATAAAGGTACGGTTTACTTTGATAATTCCCGTGCGGTACAGAAATAACATGGCAGCAAAGACAAGCAGTGTAATGACAATAGCTTGTGCAACGATACCTTGATATTCGGCATTATACGCTGCGGAGATAACGCCTAAAAGCAAACCTTCCCCGAACGCATACACAGGTGCTAGTATGGGGGCGGTAGTCTTTTTGAAAATAACAACCATCGCAATTGCAAAAGTCATCAAAGCCAAAAGGCCTGTCCACCCTGCAATGGCGGTATAATGGTTCCACGCCAGTAATCCCCCCACCACGCACAACAAAAGCAAGAAACAGGTTTTATTAATTGTTCCTTGCAAAGTCATTTCTTCACCCACGCGTACACGCTGTTGTTGCAGTGTTTTTTGGTAGGCGGCTTGATTAAACAACGGATTTCCTTGAGACATATTTTCCCCTCCTAACAGGATATCATTATTTTATAAAATTTCCTCTGCAATACGGGAGAAAGATTTGTATTAGATAAAAAACCCCCCGCTTGATTGCGAAGGGTTTTTTGAATAGACAGGTTTTTTATTTTTGCAAATCTTTTTCACTTACTATGTTTACCTGTTCAAAAGCTTGCGGAGACATATTTTTTTGCAAGAAAGGAATAATGTCCGGGCTGAGAGCATAATATTTGCGGCTGGCTTTGCGTTTTGCTCCATCAGGATCGGCTGCATTAAAACCTAGTAAGAATTCTTGCGTACTGCTTTTATCTGCTCTACCAAACAGAGGCGATCCGGTTTGGGCGCGGACTAATTGGATTGCTACTCCAAAAGTATAGTCAAACCAATCTATCTCAGTGATGCGGACAGGCTCACTAGTCCGGTCCTCCCGGTAAAACTTATTTCGGTTTACAGCGAATTTCTTAAACACTTTTGGCAGGCTGCGCAGATTCTCCGCTGCAAACAAAGATACGATAGGCACATCACTTAATTTTTGACGTAATGAGTAGTTATCCAGTTCCTCTTTGTTAACATCCAGCCGGATGAGAATAAGGCGCAATTTTTTATTTTCCCGGATGTTAGCTTTTGGAATATGATGTCCGTCCACTTCCCCGGAAAGAATATGGCGGTAATCCACTTTAACGCCTTTTTCGTCATAAGGGTCACTGCGGTTATCTGAATGTTTAGTTGCTGTATCGGATAGTCCGACGCAGGACATAGAAGCCAGTAAATACTCCGGCGCAATATGCACCGCCACGCAGTCCTTGTGAAGGATATTTTCCTTGGCATAGGGCTCATCAAACCGGCTGGCTACCTCAAATTGCACGTTAATGACCCCTTTTTCGTGAGGCATATTTGCTCGTATCTGTTGGGCTTCTCTTGCTCTCTCAAGAGCTTTACTGATAGAGTATTTCTCTTGCGACAGAGACTCCCGGGCCAACGCGGGGCTGGCCACACAAGCCAAAGCGGCTGCTACAACTAGGGATAAATATTTATTCATAATATTCTCCTCCTGTTCTTAAGCTGCTACATTTATAGTATAGTAATTTTCGCTAAAATTTCCAGCTCCAATAGTACCTACGGATAAAAGGCAGAAGGACCTATTTTTTTATAGGACCTTGCGGATAGAAATGAAAAAGGCCCGCCGGAGCGGGCCTTTGTGGGAAACAGCTAAATTACATCATGCCGCCCATTCCTCCCATACCGGGCATTCCGGCCGGACCATGGGAATGGCCTTCTTTTTCAGGAGCATCGGCTACCAACGCTTCGGTTAAGAGCACGGTGGCCGCGATAGAGGAGGCATTTTCTAAAGCGGTGCGGACCACTTTGGCCGGGTCCACAACACCTGCTTTTAACAAGTCTCCATATTCACCCGTTTCGGCATCAAAACCGTCAGCCGCACCTTTCATGGATAATACTTTGTCCACGACTACTGCGCCATCTAAACCAGCATTGACCGCAATTTGTTTAAGCGGAGCAGTTAACGCTTTGCGCACAATGGCGATACCGGTTTTGATATCTTCATCATCTGTTTTCAAAGCGTCTAATGCTTTTTGACTGCGAGCCAAAGCAACACCGCCTCCCGGCACTAAACCTTCTTCTACGCCGGCTTTGGTAGCGTTTTTGGCATCTTCCACTTTGGCTTTTTTGGCTTTCATTTCGGTTTCGGTAGCGGCACCCACGCTGATGACTGCTACACCGCCGGATAATTTCGCCAAGCGTTCTTGCAGTTTTTCTTTATCGTAATCACTGGTAGAATTTTCAATTTGTTTGCGGATTTGCTCGGCGCGGGCAGCAATGGCTTCTTTGCTGCCTTTTCCGCTGACGATGGTGGCATTCTCTTTATCCACTACAATGCGTTCGGCTTGACCGAGGAAAGCCAAATCGGCTTTATCTAATTTCATACCGCGTTCTTCGCTGATGACTTCGCCGCCGGTTAAGGTAGCAATATCTTGCAGCATTTCTTTGCGGCGGTCACCAAAGCCCGGGGCTTTTACGGCACAACCTTTCAAAGTGCCGCGTAATTTATTGACGACTAATGTTGCCAAGGCTTCCCCATCTACGTCTTCGGCAATAATCAAGAACGGGCGTCCGCTTTGTACGATTTTTTCCAAGACGGGCAACAAATCATTCATGGAAGAAATTTTCTTGTCCGTAATGATAATGTAGGCGTTTTCCAATACACATTCCATGCGTTCCGGGTCGGTTACAAAATACGGAGAAATGTAGCCACGGTCAAATTGCATACCCTCTACTACATCTAATTTAGTTTCGGCTGTTTTACCTTCTTCTACGGTAATAACACCTTCATGGCCTACTTTTTCCATGGCTTCGGCAATGAGTTCGCCAATAACGCGGTCATTGGAAGAAATCGTGGCGATTTGGGCTTTTTCTTCTTTGGTTTTGACCGGTTTTTGCATTTTGGCTAAAGATTCTTTTACCGCACCTACAGCCATTTCAATACCTTTTTTGACCATAGTCGGATTAGCACCCGCGGTGATATTCTTAATGCCTTCTTTTAAAAGCGCATCGGCCAGTACGGTAGCGGTAGTAGTACCGTCGCCAGCTACATCATTGGTTTTGGCGGCTACTTCGCGGATGAGCTGGGCACCCATATTTTCAAATTTATCTTCCAGTTCAATGTCTTTAGCAATGGTTACGCCGTCGTCAATAATGAGCGGAGAGCCGAACTTTTTTTCCAATACTACGCTGCGGCCTTTGGGACCTAGCGTCACTTTTACGGCATTGGCTACTTTTTCAATACCCGCTTTCATTTTAGCGCGGGCTTCATCTGCAAAAATCACTTGTTTTGCCATACTTTTATCTCCTTAGTTTACCCCAAAATGCCCAAGATTTCGTCTTGGTGTACAATTAAATACGTTTCATCATCCAGTTTGATTTCTGTGCCGGAATATTTACCATAAAGTACTTTGTCTCCTACTTTTACATCCATAGGGGCGCGTTTGCCTTGTTCATTGAGTTTGCCCGGCCCGGCGGCTAATACTTCCCCCTCCATCGGTTTTTCTTTGGCAGTATCCGGAATAATGATGCCGCCCTTCATGGTTTCCCGTTCAATGGGTTTAATGATTAATCTGTCACCCAACGGTTTAATTTTTACATCAGCCATATTATTCTCCTATATAAGATTTAGAATTTGCGCGTGAGATTGTTGAATTAAATTAGCAGTCTTTCCGCGTTAATGCTAATTTAGCATAAATGAAAGATAATTGTCAATAGCCTATTTGATTTGCTAAAAAAGAGAGTCGTCTATGACGAGAACAATCAAAATACTCGCCTAATTGTTATAAGTGCACAACTTAATCAATGCAGCAAAAGACGTTTAAGGCGCTGGGCAAAAGATAATTTTTTAGGTGCCAAAATTTTAATTACTACTGCCGATATATTGTCTTGGCCGTCTAATTCATTGGACTTGCGTACGAGTTGCTTACATAATTTAACAATAGGAATATTTTTGCTTTTTTGGACGATTTCCGCAATGGCGTGTTCCGTCAGCCCTTTATACAGGCCGTCCGAACAAAGAACTAATATGTCTCCGGCACGCACCGGGAATTTGAGTAAATCAAATTCAATGTTTTTCTTGATACCCATGGCACGGGTTAAAACATTTTGGATTTTGCTTTTATCAGCTTCCTCTTTGGATAATAGACCGCGGCGTACGTGCTCCATAGCCAAGGAATGGTCCGTAGTAATTTGGATAATTCTGTTATCACGACATAAGTAAATGCGGGAATCTCCCACATGAACGGCGGTGGCACAGTCTTTCTCAAAAATAACACCCGTTAAAGTGGTTCCCATCATTTTGTATACGTCTGAGGATTGGGCAGTGGAGTAAATGGCGGCGTTGGCCAGATTAGCTGCCATTAATAGTTTGCGTTCTACCGGGGCTAATTTGGGCAAAAAAGTATCTGGGATTTTAAGGGTGCCGGTATTAATTTTACGCACTGTTTCTGCCAAAACGGAAACTGCAATACTGCTGGCAATTTCTCCGGCACTGTGTCCACCCATACCGTCCGCTACGACCCCTAGACTGAGCTCAGAGGAAATCAATACATTATCTTCATTTTTCTCTCTGATTTTACCAATATCTGTAACAGCTGCAAATTCTATATCAAAGTTGTTCATAAGATACTAGTCCTCGCGGAATAGAATACCGCCCACACAATGAAATCCGGCCATTATAAACAGTAACAGAATTAAGAAATAATAGGCATGATTGTCTTGTGCTTGCTGGTTAAATCCTAACACCGGATAACTGGCTGCATAATCCCAAATCTTTAACGAGGTTTTGCTGGGGCCAGTTAGATAATAGGTGGTCATAAGAGACGTCATCAACGGATAATATTCTTGGCTTAACAAAGGCCCGGCATATTTTTCAAAAGCGTTTGTTAAAAATTCTTGTTTTTGCTTCTCTGTCATATAGTTGATTTCTTTATTATTAGCAAAAGCATTAAATAAAGCTGGCTGCGAAAGAGAGGCAATAGATTTATCTAATTCGGCGTTTGCCTTTTGGTCAGCGGCTGGCTTATGCATAGGGATGACAGCAGCAAAAGTATTGACATTCGTTTTGAGCGTACTAGCTAAACCGGATACGTTAAATAACCACATTCCCCCCAGACCTGCTATCAACAATACGGTGGGCATCACTAAACTGTGTTCTGGTTTAAAGATTAAATAGTACAAAGACCATAAAATACAGCCACTTCCGCAGATTAAGAAAAACTTGGCAGATAACAGTCCCCAGTCCGGTGGAATACCTAATGAGGAAGCGCGGTAGGCCAACATAGCCGTAAACAGTACTAATACAGAGGCTAAAATACGTTCCGGCCAAGTGCGGTTAATCCGCCAACACAAGGAAACAGCCCAGGTTATTGCCACTAATAAATAGCATAAGTAATATTGTGGCGAAAACAAGTAAGCAGCGGTCCCATTCAGATCAAAGAAATGTACCTCCGGTGTAAAAAAACCCGCCAAATAAGAAACAATAGCAAAAGCCAACAGGGCAAAAGTTGTCTTGGCGTAAGACTTGACAAACGAAGTCAAGGTAAACACTGCAGCTATTGCCAGTAAAGACAGCATCATATACAGCAATTGGTGCGGTACTAAGTGCCCGCTAGCAATAGGTGCCAATAAGTTTCCTATAAAACTGTTGTTGGGCTGGATAAAAGCAGAACAAATTTTTCCCAGCGAGAACAAAATATATCCTACTCCGTAGGTAAACAACATGAACAGAGGAAATAATACTGCTAACCTCAATAGGGTGCCTGTCATTTGTTTAGCGTGTATGGCGTTTAATGTGGATTGTTCCTTTAGCTGGGCCTGTGTAACTTGAGTAGCCGGGTTAAATGCCTTTGCCTGTTCCGTTTCCTCTTTATGTTTCCTGATAACGGGCGGGAGCGGCCGTTTTGGAGTACCTACTACAGCATCCTCCAACTGGGGCATATCGGCTGTTACGTGTTGGACTTGTTTATATACCGGAGTTGTGGAAAACAATTGCCGGTATACATCTTTAGAACGTTTTTCTTGTGTAGATATGGGCTGCACGACCGTACGGTTGGCAATTTGTAAAGAATTCTCCACTCCTAACTCAATGCTGGCTTGCCCGTGCATCGTGTCAATTTTGAGCTGTTCTTCAGCACGCATTTTTTGAAAATGCAAATAAGTTTCCTTGGCAGTTTGGAAACGGTCATCGGGATTTTTACTCATCAGTTTTTGTATAGCCATGACCAACCAGCCGGGCAGTTCCGGGCGTAATTTGGAAGGATTAGGCACAGGATCATTGATATGCTTTTGGATAATTTCAATAGTGGTTTTGCCATTGTACGGAAAATGCCCCGTCAGTACATAATACATACTTGCCCCAACGGAATATAAGTCCGCGCGCGGGTCAATATCCTTTCCGATGGCCTGTTCCGGTGCAATGAAGTAAGCAGTGCCCGCCAGTTCTGTTGTTTTAGTAGACCCGGTCTCTTTATTTACTTTTTTAGCGATACCGAAGTCTACAATTTTTGGTTTCCCTTCCGGAGTAATTAAAATGTTAGAAGGTTTAATATCCCGGTGGATAATACCCTTATCGTGCGCTACGGATAATCCTTTTAATACGCCGTCAAATAAATCCAATACTAACCCGATAGGCAAAATGCGTTCCTTCTTTAGCAGAGCGGAAAGGGTTTGGCCTTCCACAAACGACATGATGATGAAATAGTACCCCTGCTCTTTACCTACGTTGTACACGTTAACGATATTCGGATGATCTAATTCCGCAATAGCACGTGCTTCTGTCAAAAACAGGGCAACGGCTTTTTTGTCATTGGCTAGTGCTGGACTTAAAATTTTTAGACAAACAATGCGGTTTAAGGCTTTGTGACGGGCGCGAAAGACGGATCCCATGCCGCCTTCTGCTACTTTGGATAAAATCTCACAACCGGAAATCTCTTTTCCTACCAAGGCATTTGCATCTAACATAAATACGCTCCTGTGTAAGGATGTGAAAAGTAATATATAGTTTATTATACAAAAACTACTTGCTTTTGCCAGGGGTAAATCTTAAAATATAATTCAGACCACTTTATCATAGCATATTTGGGAGGGTATATGACCGAAAGTAGTTTTATGATGTTGCAACAAATAGGTACGCTGGTACTTGATGACAGCAGCGAGATTCGTTTTTCTATTGATGCGTACCGCGGATACCGCTATGCCTCTATCCGCAAATATTTGACCCAGGGCAATTATACCGGGGCCACCCGTGCAGGCATTACACTTACACCCGATATCGTCAAAGCGGTGGCGCCTGCTATCGCGCAATTACCCGATGATCCGGCACAGCTGACCGATGTGGAGTTGGGCAAATACGCCAAGCGGCCAGGGTTATCTGTCATTGTGCGCATTAGTTCCTTTCGCGATACACGCGGGCTGGACTTTCGCCAATGGCAAGAGGATGAACGCTATAAAGGTTGGACCAAAAAAGGCATTCGTCTGCCTGCTGAAAAAATTAAAGAGGTCAAAGTGCTTTTTGCGCAATTGGCAGAAGCTTTGGCAGATAAACCACTGGAATAGTTTTAACAAGCGGCTACTTTTGTGCTATATTTTCCTCTAATGGTTTAGCAAGGGGCTTTTTCGGGGAAAAGGGTGAAATTTCTCCCCCTTTTCCCCTTTCTTTTTTTCTATAATATAAATATGAACTTTGGATTTATAAAAGCTGCCGCTGCCGTGCCGAACGTGCGAGTAGGCGACGTGGCATTCAATTTGCAACAAACTAAAAACTTATTGGCCCGCGCGGTTAAATCCAGCGCGGAGGTGGTGGTATTTCCGGAACTCGGACTGACGGGTTACACGTGTGCGGATTTATTTCATCAAACGGTTTTATTAGAGGAAGCCGAACACGCGCTTGGACAGTTGCTCAAGGCAAGTGCCAAATTGCCCGTTTTATGTGCGGTAGGTCTGCCTGTGCGGGTGGAAAACGCGCTTTATAATTGTGCGGCAGTGTTTCAGCACGGACAAATTTTAGGCGTAGTTCCCAAAACTTTTATCCCCAATTATGCCGAGTTTCAAGAGAAACGTTGGTTTACTTCTGCCACGCAAGCGGCAGTAGATGAAATTACGCTGGCAGGCCAACAGGTGCCTTTCGGCACGGATTTACTTTTCAAATGTGGCACGGCTACGGTCGGTGTGGAAATTTGCGAAGATTTGTGGGTACCTGTTCCTCCCTCCTCTTTATCCGCGTTGGCCGGGGCTAATATCCTTTTAAATCTTTCTGCCAGTAATGAGGTAGCGGCCAAGCATACTTATTTACAGCAATTAATCTTGCAACAATCGGCGCGCTGTTGTGCAGGGTATGTGTATGCCTCAGCCGGATGCGGTGAATCTTCCACGGATTTGGTTTTTACGGGAAATGGACTCATTGCTGAAAACGGCGTATGGCTGGCTAAATCTACTCGTTTTGAGACGAAAGAGCAACTGGTTATCAGTGAAATTGATGTGGAAAAATTACAGGCCGAACGCCGTCTGCGCACCTCGTTTGCCGATGACCCGGGGCCGGATGGCGGACGTGTGATTGAATTTGTACGCGCGACGCAGAAAAAATTTAGTTTGACCCGTACGACAAATCCGCAGCCGTTTGTTCCTTGTGCGGAAAAACGCCAAGCGCGTTGTGAAGAAGTTTTAAACATTCAAGCGCACGGATTGGCACAACGCCTGCGCCATACCAAAGCGCAAAGCGCTGTCATTGGAATTTCCGGCGGGTTGGATAGTACGCTGGCCTTATTGGTTACTGTGCGCGCATTTGATTTACTGGGTTTGCCGCGTAAAGGAATTATCGGTGTGACCATGCCGTGTTTTGGCACGACGGACCGCACCTATAAAAATGCACTGGCTCTGATGAAAGCCTTGCAAATTACCACACGTGAAATAGATATCAAAACTGCGGTGACCCAACACCTAAAGGACATAAAGCATCCTCTTTCTAAACGCGATGTCACGTATGAAAATGCCCAAGCGCGCGAGCGTACGCAAGTGTTGATGGACGTGGCAAATCAGGCGGGTGGTTTGGTAATTGGCACGGGTGACCTGTCCGAATTGGCGCTCGGTTGGGCAACGTATAACGGTGACCACATGAGTATGTACGGGGTAAATAGCGGAGTACCAAAAACCTTAGTGCGGCATTTGGTGCAATATATTGCGCAAACTGCCGGGCAAAACTTGTGCGGGACTTTGGCTGATATTTTGGATACGCCTGTCAGCCCAGAACTGCTGCCTCCGTCCGGCAAAACGATTTCGCAAAAAACAGAAGATTTAGTGGGACCTTATGAATTGCATGATTTCTTTTTGTATTATTTTTTGCGGTATGGTTTTGCTCCGCAGAAAATCTATTTTTTGGCGCAACACGCTTTTGCCGGAAAATATAAAAATGCCGAAATAAAAAAATGGCTGCAGGTATTTTTGCGGCGTTTTTTTGCCCAACAGTTTAAACGCTCCTGTTTGCCAGACGGGCCTAAGGTAGGTTCCGTCAGTCTTTCCCCGCGCGGAGATTTCCGTATGCCGTCGGATGCCTGTGCACGGTTATGGCTGGAAAAAATAGCTTAAAAACATTTGAGAAAATACGGCTCATATTTAATATAATAAAAACATACGCGAAAGATCCCGGAGGATAACTAAAATGTACCCGTTTAATAAATGGTTTTTATTGGTTTGTTCCGTTTTGTTTACTTCTCTCCTTGCTGCGGAAACAATGAGCTTTGTTACCGTAATCTCCCCCAATATTGGCACTGCCCGTAATTTATCTGCCAAAAACACGACAGCCTCTACTAATACAGTGGGAACATTAAATTTTGGATATTCCTCCCATTCAGGCGATATATACGTAAACAGTGGTTCTTTTAAAGTAACGAAAGATTTAACAGTGGGTACTTCCTCTACTATAAGTAATTTGACGTCCAATAGTGCCATGCAAGTGAAGTCACCCAAATTACGATTATTTCACAATGGACAGTTAGAAGGACACAATTTAAAGGTGATTGAGAATGTTTCTCCACAAGACTACACAGGTTGGTTCTACTTAAAATCAGACGGCGAATTAACAGTGGCTTATGAAGGGTCACAAGAACATTTACAAACCTATTCTGCTGTTTTCAAAGACTTTGAGTTAACGGACAACAACGTAAAAACAATGTCAAGTGGCAAATTCAGTCCGTATAAACCTGCCACGTGGGATTTTATTGGATGTGAAAGTGCTACTCCATCAAGTTCCAAATGCCAGGAGCGTTTATTAAATTTTGACCCCAGGATGTGTCCGGATGGGTATTCCTATAACTCTTCCAAAAACCGTTGTTATAAGATAAAGTCTAGCAATGTAAAGCAGCTTAGTTTTAGTACTTACTGCGCTACCTCCGATAAACCATCTCTATCTAATGTCGTCGGTTCAGCTGCTTGTACATTACAATGGAGAGCGCCAACAGATAGTGACTGTCCAATTCTTTCAAATGGTAGCAACCCAATGAGTTGTTACCAAGACATTGATAATAGTGCTGAGTTATATGGTAAATTTAATGGTGTTATAAGAGCTTGGGACAATCAGTGGCGGTGTGTAAGGCTAGGAGGTATAGCTAAGCCGGGACAATGGGTGTATGGTGCTAGTAGTATGACTCCAGCAACGGATGTATATTTCGCAAACTTTAAGCAGTACGAGTGTCAATCTCACTCTCTGCAATACACGGACGAATGATTAATTTTTGATTTTTCTTGTTTTTCTAACTTTTCCCCCGCTATGCTGGGGGATATTTTTTGGTATTTCTTACAGGGATTTATTTTTCTTTTTCTTCGTCAGACGATTTATTATGCTTGAATAAATTGCCGATGGTTTTAACAGTGGAAGCCGCTGTGTTGACTGTATTCTTGACAGCATCCACTCCCGTATTAGCTACAGATTTAGTGGCATTGGCAGCTGTTTCCACTGTGGAAACAGCCACTTTGCCCGGCGTTTTATAATTAACGATACCCGTAACCAGGGAGACGGCAGTTTGGGCTAGGTCTAACTTGCCAGAGGGATTGCTAATGGTGCCGCCAATTTTAATCACAATAGGTGTTTGCGAGGTCAAGACAGAGGCCTTTACGCGCATATCCAGTTTTTCTGTTTGGAAATTAACATTTCCTGTGGCGGTCAGATTGCTCAGTGCCGAATTTAAATGTGTTTCTTGCAGCTCCATTATCCCGTTTGTAAACACATAAGCGGCGGAGGCATCACTGACTTTAATTTTGCCTTTGTCCTCGGGAGATTTAGCCGGGAAAAGGTCCACGCCCAAAGTAGAAGTTACTTTATTGACTAAGGCCAGCGGCAAAAGCAAAATTTTAATAATTTTACTTTCCCCCACAAAGGAGAACAAATCATTAATAGAGCCTTCTTGTAATTCAAAGGAGACCGTTCCGTTAGCAGACTTCATACTGGCGCTAGCTTTTTGTAACTGGGCGGACAAGGTAGCTCCTTTTGAGGCGAAATATGGTACCTTAATATCACCAATTTTGATATTTGCTTTGAGATTAAATAAAGTTTCCTTTTCGGTCGTTTGCGCCGTTGCGGCAGCCTGTTGGGCCGAGGGCTCGGCAGCTGCTGCCGTTGTATCTGTATCGGACGAAAAATTTTCAATGATCAATTTGGAGAAATTGGCATTGAGTACCAGGTCCAAAATTTTGCCCAAATCCTTATAGGCAACAGAGGCGGTAAAAGGCTCATTATTCAGTTTACCCGTAATATCCTGCGAAGAAATATCTGCCGGAGAAACCATTTTGATATGTGCATCCATCTCTGACAAAGTAACCGGGGGATATTTTAGTCCAACCCCGGACAAGGCGATTGTGCCGCTGATATCTTGTCCGTTCTTTTTATCAGTGGCGGTCAGTTGTCCTGTAATTTGTCCGTCCATCTCAAACCCGTCCAAAAGTTTGGTCATAGCAGCCAGCTGGGTTAAATTTAAGTTTAGGTCTGTCTTGACAGTGTAGGTACTGGCAGTTTCCCCCCACCCGGTTTGTCCTGTGGCGGTTATGAAAGAATCTGCTACCGACAGCTTGGCTTGTGTCAGGCGTGCTGAGGAGTGTTCCAAATCGGCTTCTGCATCGGCATTGAAGGAGATATCCGGCAGCACAAAATGCGGCAAATCCGGTGCAAGGTCTGCCAGTGCGGCATTAGACACACCGGAGATGGTTCCTTGCAAATTTAAAACCGGCTGGTTAAAATTTTTAAGGCCGCCTTTAAGTCCGATAGAAATATCCTTATAAGTAGTGGTTAAATTTTGTAAGGTCGCATAGGCTTGTTCATGATGCAAATCAGCCAAGTAAAAGGTCAGCGTAGATTTGACAGGTAAGGAAATTTCTTGCTGCGCATCTTTATAAGTGGCGGTAAATTGCAGCTTTGCATTAAACGGAGCGGCCAGGTCAAAATCCTGAATATCTAAGTTAAACGGAGAAAGCGTAAAGTTCATTTTGCCCGGGATATCTTGATAATGCAGATGACAGTCCTTAGCATAAATATGCTTGGCTCGCAAGGAAAAAAAGGAGGAGCTGCTTTCTTCTTTTTTATCAGGAGTTTGATCGGTATTCTCCGGTTGGGAAGCTAACAAATCCTCCCAATTAAAGGTGCCATCCTCGCGGCGAATGGCATTTACTTGCAAGCCTTTCAAACCGACGGTAGTAATTTCAATTCGCTTGCGCAGCAGCGGACCAAGCGCCATTTTAAATACAGCTTGATCTGCTTTTAAAAAAGTCCCCTGTTCAAAGGTGTGGCTTTCAGAAATAGCTACATCGTTTAGCGTAATGCCTACTAGGTTAAAGGAGACACTGGAAAAAGTAATTTCGCGCTGCAGCGTCTTTTGGGCATAAGACTGGGCTAAGGTTTTTAATTTCCCGGCGGGAAACATAATTTTAAGCGTTACAAACGCCGCAACTAACAAAACAACAAAAAGGACCGCCAATACGGCTGTGATTTTGATTAATTTTTTCATACAAAAATTATAGCAATTTGCCAGTACAGATCGCTTGCGGAAAGATTGATTAGAAATTATTTCTTGTGATTCTTGATGTCACCTAAATCGATGACTTTATCCTTAGGAGCTTGCAAAGAGGAGCGATACTTGGCTAAATCCTTTTGCAGGACAGCTACGACGAGCAAAATAAAAGTAGCGTCATCGGTAATGCCGAGTAACGGCATTACATCGGGCAAAATATCAATGGGGCTTAACACATAGATAAAACATAAAAATGCCAGTATAAGTGTTTTCCAAGGGATCGGGTAACGGCCCCGCACGATAGCTTTTAACATGGCAAAAAAAGTAAGAATATCTTTCATAATTTCTGGGCTCCGTATATAATTTTATTTACCAATAACCATTTTCCGGCGTAAGGCACTTTCTGTTAAATGAAACGCATAATCGCCGATACGTTCAAAATTGTTTAATATATCTCCATAGGCGGTAATAGAAGCCGGACTGGCTTTTTCCCCACTGGAAATACGTGCATTGCGTTTTTCACGCAGTGTGTTACGCAAAGTGTTTAAATCTTTCTCATTGGCTATCGCTTGGGCCAATATTTTAGCAACAGGCGGTTGGTTATACAGGGAGAGGTTTGGAAAACGAGCCAGTGCAGCCCGGCAGCTGTGTAAAGTTTGTTTGGTTTGCCGGGCCATGTGTTCTAAACCGGCCATATCCTCCCGGGTAAAAGAAGGCGTCCGGGTGTGTAAAAATTTGCCCAAAACAACAGCAATTTTTTCTCCGCAATCTGCCATACTTTCAATATTGCCGGTTAAGTCAAACAGGACTATGGTTTGGGCAACCGCATGGCGGGAGAGGTTTCCGTGGGTCATTTGTGTCAGGTAAGAAGTGATTTTATGTTCTAGCACATCGGTAGTATGTTCATAATCTTTTACGTCTGCCAGCAGGCGGCTGAATAACTTATCATCCTCAGTTTTAAGCGCATAAATTAATTTATCCAGTTGCTTGGATACAAAGCCCAACATATGTTCCAGTTCCTTACGCGCAGCCAGCAGTGCCAGTTCCGGGGTAGTACAAAGACGTGTGTTCAGGTAAATCAAATCTGTATCACGCTCCTTATCCTCGCGCTTTCTCTTTGGGATAAAAAAGAAAGTTACGGCTGCCAGTTGTTTAAGCAGCGGCAATATCAGTAAGGTATTGAGTACGTTAAATACAGTATGAAATGCCGCAATATGGTAAGGCAATACACTTGTTAAAACAGCCGGATTGGCATCGGCAGGATTGCCAGGCACCAACCAGTCAATACCCTCAATGAAATATTTAAACAAGACAGACACCCAGATTACGCCTATTAAGTTAAATAAAAAATGTCCCAATGCGGCCCGCCGGGCATTACGGGGAGCGCCAATGGCTGATAAATTGGCCGTGATAGTTGTGCCTAGATTTTCCCCCAACACCAGGCCGCACGCTGCCGGGAAATTAATTATTCCTGCGGCTGCGCACGTCAGGGTGAGTGCCATTACTGCGCTAGAGGATTGCAGTAAAACCGTCAGAAAGCTGCCGGTTAAAATCAGCAAAATCAGATGAACAGCCGTATCCGGTGTAAACCGGGCTAGCCACGTAATAATTTGGGGATGTTGGGCAAAATCCGCCGGGAGCGTATTTTTCATAATGTCCAAGCCTAAGAATAATAATCCAAACCCTACAGCTGCCTCTGCTATACGGCGGACAAGCATCCATTTTTGGGGTAAAAATTGTCCAAAAAATCCCAGCGCAATTACAGGCAGTGCAAACAGTGAAATTTGTATTTTAAAGCCAAACAGACTGATGATCCAAGCGGTTAAAGTAGTACCGATATTAGCTCCAAAAATAACTCCTAGTGCTTGATATAGACTTAAGAGTCCGGCACTGGTAAAACCGACTACCATTACGGTCGTTGCGCTGGAGGATTGGATAATAGCTGTCACCAACATCCCTGACAGGGTGGCCGCCAGGCGGTTGGTAGTGGCGGCGGATAACAGTTGGCGCATTCTAACCCCAGCCATCTTTTGCAGTCCGTCGCTCATGATTTTCATGCCGAACAAAAAAAGAGCTAGACCACCTAATAAATTAAAGGTAATTAGTAACGTAGCCATATCTCTCCATTAAAAAGGGGATATCCGGAAACAGAAACCGACAAACTAAGACCAATGGATTGCATATGTGTTGAAATAATTTTATGCCACAAAATCCAGCAGCCGCAAAATTACATGGGCCGTTTGGAAATTCGTATGCTTTGTTGGGGACCGTTTTCCTCGTCTTCTTTGCGCTTGGCTGCTTTGTCCTGCTGTTCCTGCATTTTGCGTTCGTTTTCAGCCAATTGGCGGGCCATATCCTCGTCGAATAGAATAGTAGGCATACGGTCTTCCTCTAATTCTACTACTTGGCCTACATGATCTTGCGCACTGTACACTTGCCCTAAATGAAGATCCGTATGTTCATCGGTTTGGGTTTGTACGGAGGCTTGTTTGACTTCAATTTCCGGCGTAACGGCCACAGCCGGAATAGGCGGGAGAGGAGAATTCGTTTGCTCAGGGGCTTCTTGCAACGCCTCTAAGGGGACATTTTGTTCGCGGTTGTTTACAGCTCGATGTCCATAATCTAAACTGAGGAATAAACCCGTCAGAACAGAGGTATTGAAAAGCATTAAATACGCGTAAAGTATGGCTAACCCGATAAATAACCAGGGGGCTTGCAAAAACAGTTGCTTGGAATTAATGACCGTCTCAGGATGGGCTAAAAACACAGGGAGCAGCGCCTTGAACGCGCCCACACAAGCAAGCATAAATATTACGTGGATAATACCAAGAATTATAACAGTGAACAATACGCGTAGATAATGCACAGAAGCTAATTTCCAACTGTGCATTATTGATTCCAGTGGCCCTTCCCCGCGCAGTGCGAGTATCTGAGGTGTAAAGATAAAGGGCAAATAAATTAAGCCAATGGCTATTGAAACTACCTGGAATAACAGGGTATTCCCTGAGAAAAAGATTTTAAGGACGTATTGAATACCTGCTACCGGGAGGGCAAGGAGAATACCAGCAATAATAAAATAGAGGGCCGGGAGTAAGGATGCAGTCCAACTTTCCATAAAGGTAAGTCCTACCTTTTCTATCTTAGCAGCAATCAATTGTGTGATAGCCAGTAATAAAACTGTCGTCAAAAAGTATACCAACGGTAAAGCTATAATGACGAAGGGAATAGCTAACCGGTAACCAAAGACCATTGCAATACCATAAATACAACCTATCAATAAAGCCTGTAAAATGGTAGTGTAAATAGTAGTAGCTAATGCAGAGCCGAACGTCTGATTAGCGATTTTCAAACTGTTAAAAACTAACGAAAATATTGAAACAGGTCCTTTTTGTAATTCCATAGTTTTCCCCTTACTTTTTTATTATACCAAAAAGATTTATTCCTTACCACAAATTAAATAGGAGAATTCATCTCATAAAATTCCGTCATTACGTATGGTTTACCTAAAGAAAAATTATTTGTCAGTTCTTTTTAGAAATGATATACTTAAGTAAGATTTTTTCTGAAAGGAGAAATTATGGAATTGAAAGGAAGCCAAACTGAAAAAAACTTGTGGACTGCCTTTGCCGGCGAATCCCAAGCCCGCAACAAATATACGTACTATGCTTCTAAAGCCAAAAAAGAGGGATACGTACAAATTGCCAAAATTTTTGAAGAAACGGCCAATAACGAAAAAGAACACGCCAAAATTTGGTTCAAAGAATTACACGGTGGAGAAATGCCGGATACCGCTACCAATTTATTAGATGCGGCCCAGGGCGAAAATTATGAATGGACCGATATGTATGCGGGTTTTGCCAAGACTGCCAAAGAAGAAGGGTTTACGCGCCTTGCTGCGTTGTTTGAGTTGGTAGCTAAAATTGAAAAAACCCACGAGGATCGCTACCGCAAATTGCTGCACAACGTGGAAACTAAAGAAGTGTTTAAGAAAGCTGGTATTGTCATGTGGGAATGTTCCAACTGTGGACACATTCATATCGGGGAGGAAGCTCCCGGTGTATGCCCGGTATGTGCCCACGCGCAATCTTACTTTATGATTCATCCGGAAAATTATTAGTCTAATTTTCTTAACACAACTAACCCGCTACTCTTGGTGGCGGGTTTTTTAACATTTAATCTCGTTTGGCAGACAATATTCCCCCCGCTACGGCGCATAAAGCACCAAACAGCAGGGCGGCCATATAACCATATATAAAGGCTGCATCGTGTGCGACACCGTTTTGCGCGGCAAATTGTTGAACAAGTGTATACACTGCCACGGAAAGTACCGTGCCCAAAATCATACCCATATTGCGCGCCAAAGCATTTACGCTGGCTACCACACCCAGATGTTCCTTCGGGGCGGCAGAAAGTACGGAGGTATTATTAGGTACTTGAAAAGTGCCTGAACCCGTACCCATAATCAGTTGAGCCAAGATAATGTAAGAGATACTGGGATGATTTCCAACCAGCGCAAACATCAGCGTAGAAATGAGCAAAAATATAAATCCTGCCGTCGTGATAATTCGAGCAGGCCACCGCGCACATAAAGCTCCCGACACCGTGGAAGTCAGCGCCAGCATTACAGGAAACGGCAACATCAACAGGCCGATTTTAATCGGGTCCATGTGCATAATTTCCGTCAAATAAAACGGCAGTAAAACGGAATTAGTAAACAGAGCCGTAAATCCCAGCACGGCCACTGCCAGTCCATATGAAATGGCCGGAATTTTGAAAACCTGCAGTCCGATAAACGGATGCGGAGAAGTTTTTTCCCGTCTAAAAAACAGCCAACCAAAAATCAACGCGAGTAAAAAACAAGTTAAAATTTTAACACTTCCCCACCCGGCGGCAGACCCCGTGCTGAGGGCATACAAAAAAGTAAAACAGGTAATCACATAATACACAGCGCCGTGGCGATCCAAAGGTTCGTGCACCAGCGCGCGGAAACGCGGAATGATATAAATTCCTCGCCATACACCCACGATACAAATCGGAATGGTCAGCCAAAAAATAGATTTCCATCCCCAGCATTGAATGAGCACACCCCCAATAGCCGGCCCCGCAAGACCTCCGCACGCCACCACCGCGCCAATTGCGCCAAAGGCTTTTCCACGGGATTTTCCGTGAAATACTTGCGTGATGATCGCTTGCGAGGTAGCCATCATAGCAGAGGAACCTATACCTTGTACGGCGCGCGCAGCCAGCATAGCCACCAGTGAATTAGACAGCGCACCTAATAACGCCCCCACCCCAAAGGTAATAAATCCGCCCAAATACATCCATTTACGGCTGTATATGTCCGAGAGCTTACCAAACACCGGTAACAAACACGTCAGTACGAGCAAATAAAAACTAACCACCAGCTGTATATCATCAATAGCGACGCGAAATTCGTCGGCCATCGTAGGTAATGCAATCGTCACAATACCCGCCGACAGCGTAGACATAAAAGTCCCGTTAGCAGTTACTGTAAAAATGGTCCATTTGCGCGAAAGCCGGAAAGGACTGTGTTTCATATTTATATTTTACTTTTTTGGGAGTTCATCCGTGCCGGATTTGTCTGCGGGCTCCAAAAAAAATAAAATATATAAAACTACTTCATAAGGAGAGGAAAATATGATACAGAGACACAAAATTATCTTATTCTCCGTCTGTATTTTGACGTTATTATCTGTCAATTTGCAGGCGCAAAACAACAAACGCGGTTGGCAGTTGGATTTAAAACGAGCCTCGTTGGATTTATCCTCCACAGATGTTAAAAATGCGGAGGACTATCAAGGTTTTCCTAACGCCAAACTGACGGCGGACTCACAGCACGTAGTCAAAGGACATTTGGATTTGACAGGCGATTATTTTGCCGAGCACTTTATATGGGGTAATGAACTTCTAATGGATTACGGAAAGACCACCTTAAAGCCTGTAAACGGACAAAAGGTTACCAGTGAGAATGCTGATACAATTTTGTTTACTTCGTCTTATACACACCGTTTGTGGAAAGTAGAGGACGTATTGGGCGGTTTTGAGGCGGGGCCGTACGGGGCCTTATCTTACCAGACGGAATTTAATTCACAGCCGGGCAGTCGTTTAAAGAAAGTTTTGCGTGCTGAGGCCGGGCTGAAAATTTTTGAAGGAACTTATATCAAAAAGTTATTTGTAGCGGGTTTTGCGGAGGATGACTTTACCTATAATCCGTCGTCGGAAAAATACGGCTGGCAGGCAGGTTTTGAAATCAACCAGCCTATCCGCGAAGGGGTAAAAGCGGTTTACAGCGGTTTGTTCCGCGATTATTTACACATTACGCGCAAGCAGCCGATTGATTTAGATTATGAGCTGACCTTAGATGCGCGCCTGGATGTAGCAGTATTAAAAGAGCTGGCGATTGCCCCGTTTATCCAATATTATACTGCACAGGGACGCACAGTAGCCAAACGCGGACAAAACTTATTCGTTGGCGTGTCCTTTTCCTTTAGTCATTTATTTATCAAAGCAGAAGAATTATAGGTTAAGAGGTGAATATGCCCCATTCAACTACCCATAAAAAAGCATTAATTATTTCAGCTTCCCCCCGCCGCGGCGGAAATTCCGATGTTTTGTGCGACCAGTTTTTGGCCGGAGCTATAAGCGCCGGACATCAGGTGGAAAAAATCTTTTTGCGCGATTATAAAATAAACTATTGTTTAGGTTGCGGAGCGTGTAATAACGCTCATGTCTGCGTCCAAAAGGATGATATGAAAATTTTACTGGATAAAATGGTTTTGGCGGATGTGATTGTGCTGGCTACTCCGGTTTATTTTTATACCATGGACGCACAGTTGAAAACCTTTATTGACCGTTGTGTGCCGCGTTATACGGAGATTTCTAATAAGGATTTCTACTTTATTTTAACCGCCGCAGATACCGAAAAAAAGAATTTGGCCCCGGCCATAGAAGGATTGCGCGGTTTTACGCGTGACTGTTTGGAAGGAACGAAAGAAAAAGCTATTATTTACGGTACAGGGGCTTGGAAAATCGGTGAAGTGAAACAATTGCCCGTATATCAAGAGGCATACGAAGCCGGAAGAAAATGTTAGGAGAAAATATGTTAGAACAAATAAACCAACCGCAAGATTTAAAAAAATTATCCGTTGCCCAATTGGAAACTCTGGCGAAGCAAATACGCGAGGTATTGATTAAAAAAGTTAATACCACCGGAGGCCATTTGGGGCCTAACTTGGGTTTTATTGAGCCGACTATTGCTTTGCATTATGTGTTTAATTCACCGACGGATAAATTGGTATTTGATGTTTCACACCAATGTTATACGCATAAAATTTTGACCGGGCGTAAGCAGTATTTTACAGACCCTAAAAAATACAGCGCTATTTCTGGCTTTACCGTTCCGGCAGAAAGTCCGCACGACACTTTTTTTATTGGGCATACTTCCACTGCGCCCAGCTTAGCAGCGGGTTTAGCTAAAGCACGTGATTTAAAAAAGGAAAAGTATAATGTAATTGCTATCTTAGGAGATGGTTCTTTGAGCGGCGGAGAGGCCCTAGAAGGATTGGATAATGCCGCTGAATTAAATAGCAATTATATTTTGGTATTAAACGATAATGAAATGAGCATCGCCCCTAATGCTGGCGGAGTATATCGAAATTTAGCCTTTTTGCGCCAAACAAACGGACAAGGGGAGCCCAACTTTTTTAAGACGTTAGGATTTGACTATTTGTATGTAGAAAAGGGAAATGACATTGCGGCTTTGATTAAGGCCTTTGAGCAAGTGAAAGACAGCCTGCGCCCGGTGGTTGTGCATTTGCATACACTAAAAGGAAAGGGCTGCGCCTTGGCGGAAACGCAAAAAGAATTTTGCCATTTTATTGCGCCGGGTGCCTTGGATCCGCAGCCCGTGGGTGTGCCGGAACCCTCTTACACGTCTGTCACGGTGGATTATTTGCTTAAAAAGCAGCAGATGGAGCCGGGTTTATGTGTGATTTCGCCGGGTACGCCGGGTGCCTACGGGTTGACACCGGAGGTTCGTGCACAATTAGGCCAAAATTATACAGATGTCGGAATTGCCGAAGAGCACGCAGTGGCGTATGCTTCGGCTTTAGCCAAAGCAGGAGCGAAACCTGTTTTAAGTGTGTTAAGTTCCTTTATCCAACGTACCTATGACCAACTCTCGCAAGATTTAGCCTTGAATAATTCCCCCGCCACCTTGCTCGTATATTGGGGCGGCATTACGGGCGGCGATGCAACGCATTTGGGTGTATTTGATATTCCGTTGATTTGCAATATTCCCAATATCGTGTATCTTGCGCCGACGAATGTGGAGGAATACCTAGCGATGTTGGAGTGGTCGCTTGCACAAACCAAACATCCGGTAGCTATCCGAGTACCATTTTCTGAATTGCGCCACACGGATAAACCGGTGCAAACAGATTATTCGGATTTGAATAAATACGAAGTAGTTTGTCCGGGAAAAGACGTAGCGGTTATTGGGGCTGGGAATTTCTTTCAATTAGGCAAAGAAGTTTGTGCGGAATTGGAAAAAGAACTCGGCATAAAAGCCACTTTGATTAATCCGCGCTATTTAACGGGCGTAGATGCAGATTTGCTGGACGGACTGAAAAAAGACCACCGCCTTGTACTTACGCTAGAGGACGGGGTAGTGAGCGGCGGCTTTGGCGAGAAAATTGCCCGGTATTTGGGCAGCAGTGACGTCAAAGTGCTTTGCTACGGTGCCGATAAAGCATTTACGGACCGGGTGCCTTTGGAGCAATTATACCAACGCTATCACTTGACGCCGCAATTAATTGCCGCAGATGTGAAAAAAGTATTACACTAAAATGGAAACGGACTTATAAAGAGCCAAAAAAATTGCCCGGGATTTGTGCTCCCGGGAAATTTTTAAGAAACCAAACTTCTACTTTTGCATCTTATACGAGACATAGTTTCCCAAATTATACCCTGAAGCTGTGCTGATTAAAGCTCCCCAAGCATTATTACTGGCAGCCCCTGTAATAGATTTACAAAGGGCTTTTGCTTTTGCTCCCGCGTTTCCCGATCTGGCCAAACAGTAAAAATTTTCTTCACCAGTATCTTTATTTACTTCCCATTCCCATCCAATTAAATTAGCTCCTTCATAAACAAAAGAAGAAGAAGGAGCATAAAAAACTTGTATCCCTGAAGTTTTTTTAGTTCCTGTTTGTATTGACCCAGAATAGTCAAACACATAATCACCAATTCTTCCTAAAGTATCTATAGGACTACCATTCCATTGTATGTTGGAAAATTCTATACAACAATATTTAAAATTATCTTTATTGGGAGAGTCATCATTTGCTAGTCTGTACGCTATTACGTTTTTTCTGACAGAATCAACAATAGTTTGAGCGCCTACCAAGTGGCTTTTTAACACAGCTTTTTGATATTGGGGCAGTGCAATGCCCGATAAAATACCAATAATTAGAACAACAACTAATAATTCTATGAGCGTAAAGGCATGATTTTTCATATAAATCTCTCCCTTTTACCTAAAAAAAACGGAGAGGGAGGGATTTGAACCCTCGATACAGGAATTAACCTGTATGGCGGTTTAGCAAACCGCTGCCTTCAGCCACTCGGCCACCTCTCCTAAATCCAACAAACCGTCTTTATCAACGTATAGACAGCATTTATATTATAACAAAATTTGTACTACTTCTTGTGTGTCTTATGAAAACTTTTTTCCAATCCTTCTTCCAACGGTGTAAATTGCTGCCCGCTTAGTGTACGCCACTTGGCTCCGCTGCAAATCCAATGCCCGTCAATGACGGCCTCGCGCACTTTATCATAATTTAAGGCGGGTTGGCAGCCGGTTAAGCGTGCTACTGCGCAATATGCCGCAGCAGCCACGCGCAACAGCCATACCGGCGCCTTGGGCATAAACGGTTTGCGCGCGTCCATGGCGTGTGCCATTTTTTCAATAAAATCATTCCACGGGTAATCATGTACTTCACATACAAAGAAAATCTGATTTTCAGTACCCGGTGTGGACGGAATGGCCGCCAAAGCTGTTACCAAATCACCCACATACACAAAACTAAATAAGCCGTTTCCCGATGTGTTAATCATTAGTCCGCGCCGGACCCACGCCGCAATTTTTGATACGCCCGAGTCACTCCCACCGTATACGATAGGGGCCCGTACCACAGTCCAAATAATGCCCGGTTTTAAATTGAGCAGTGCTTTTTCTCCAGCCAGTTTGGTGCGGCCGTAGTCAGAAACAGGTTTGGGCTCATCCGTTTCTAACCGGGGATGATCGGCATCCGGAGCAAAACCGCTGGCTGCTAAAGAGGACATATAAACAAAGCGCTCTACTCCAGGGGTTTCATTGGCAGCTGTTACCATATTGCGGGTGGCTTGTGCATTGGCTTTTTCAAAATCCTCGTATTTAAATCCAAAGATAGCAGCTGCCAAATGATAAACCATGGAACAGCCTTGCATCGCGGCGCGCAGAGATTGCACCTGTTGGTAATCCACTTGTACCACAGATACATCCGGATTGACGGGCTGCTTAGAGGGAATATGACGGGTGGCTATACGCACTTTATATCCTGTTTGTAATAGGGTATCGGTTAAGCGTTTGCCGATAAATCCGTTTCCCCCTGTGACGAGAACTGTTTTTTTCATTTATTTTCCTCAACATCTTCCACTAAAATATCTAAAACTTGTTCGGTTTTTTTAACAGTTTTTTTAATTTCTTTTTTTACTTCTTGTTTTTTCTCGTCCGCTTTATCATAGTGTTGGTTGATGTAATTGCTATCCCGGTGCACATTGCGGCGGGCAAAATCAAAATTAAAGGTCAGCCGTTTAACACCTTCTTGCACATCCTTCTGAGTAGGCCACTGGTGTTGTTGCAAGCGTTTGATAGGGGTTTGACCGTTTACTAAGGGAAAGTAATAGAGTAACGAGAGGAACATAACTCCCAAGAAAACAAGACTAAATATCCGGTGCACCTGGTCTAGTTTAATGATGGCGAATAAATTCATTAGTACGGAAAACAATATGATAATACACGTCCATAAAATAAAGGCCATTCCCATGAAGGTAATTCCTTTGGAATCATATTGCGGGAACAAAATTAATATTCCGATGCACGACAAAAATAATAAAAAGAAACGCTGCCATCCACTCATATCATTTCTCCTGTTTAAATTCTACGGTAACTGTCAATTCATCCTTTTCATATAACATCGGCAGCGGCGGAAAAGGCCCCGCATTAATCACAGCCGATTTGGCTGAAAAGTCAAAGCTGTCATCTCCGGAGGATTTAGTTATTTTTAGGTTTTTAATTTTACCGTCGCGCGCGATAGCAAAGGAAATCATACTCGTCAGGGTATTGCCTGCCGGACGGCGTTTTTCCCATTCACTCCATAAACTGTTACGTATCTGTGTAATGTACCACGGATAAGGGAAAGTAGCAAAGTCAGTTTGAATATTTCCCCCTTCAAATTCGCCTTCACTGTTCTCCGCTCCGGAAGAATCTGTTTCTGCCGGAGTTTTGGGATCGTCATCTAGGACACTGGGACCTTCCAGCGGTTGCGGCGCGGGAGCCGGTTTGGGTTTTGTTTGTTTTTTAGCGGAAATTTCAGCTTTGGAATCATATGCTTTGGGAGCTGGTTTCTTGGTTTCCGGTTCCGGGGCAGGTTTAGCTGCTTCTTTTTTAATTTCTCCGTTTTGGGCCGATTTGTTTGCTGCTTGCATAGACATCACTTTCCCGCTGCCAATAAAGTCAATAGTATAGGTAGCCTGCGGGCTTTTTTGTGTAGCCCCCACTGCCCATATTGCTGTTAATGCCAGCGTCAAATGTAAAACACAAGATAAAACAAAATAACGGTTCATTAGTTTTTAGCCAGTACTCCGATACCTAATTTGGCTGCGCCCAATTTTTTGGCGACGTCAAATACGTCTACTACCGTTTGTATAGGAACGGTTTTGTCTGCTTCCACTAAAATAGTTTTTTTATTGGCTTTACCCATACGCAGTACCAATTCTCGTTCCAGATTTTTTACGGTATAGGTGCGATTTTCAATACGGATAGATCCGTCCTTTTGCACTTCAATACGGATAACGTCATCCTCTGCGGTGGTGTTGATAGCATTGGATTTGGGCAAATCCACGTTCATCTGCATTTGCACCAGCATAGGACTCATTACCATAAAAATGATTAACAAAATTAACGTGATGTCAATAAAGGGCACCATGTTAATATCCGCCATGACAGTTCTTTGTTTGTGTGCCATAAATTATCCGCGTTGTTGGAAAATAATTTCGTCGGCAATATTTTCCAATTCTTTACCGAAATAATTGGTTTTAGATAAGAAATAGTTATAAGCGATAACCGCCGGGATAGCTACAAACAAGCCTGCTGCCGTGTTGACCAAAGCTTCTGCAATACCAGCAGCCACTACAGAGGCCCCTGCGGCAGAAGCAGATGCCGCGGACAAATCTTTAAAGGCGTGTATGACGCCGATAACCGTGCCGAATAACCCAATAAACGGAGTAATGCTTCCCAAGGTGCCTAATACGGTTAATTTGCGCTGCAATTTGGTAATTTCCCAGTCAATCACAGAACCCGAGAGTTCTTTTAGTTCCGTTTTGGAGCGGTCCAATTTATTTATCAAAGACAACATCACATGGGCCGCGGCCGTGTCTTTTGTCAATGGTTTGGTACAGGCATTACGCACTTTGTCATAATTATCAGAATGGATGGGTTGGTGTGAAAAGGAAATTAATTTACGGGACATTCCGATATTGCGGCGGAATTTAAAAAAGCGCTCCAAGATTAGTGCCCACGAATATATCGAAAGTAAAATCAGTAAAATCAGTACCGGTCCTCCGGCGGATAATAATTCCCGCACATTACTCATACTGTTGAAGTCCATATCTATTTTCTCCTTATTTCTTTAAAGTAAAACGGTTGGCAGCTGCTTGTAACGGCTGCAGGCGCAGAAATTATATTATTCCTGCACGGGTTATAATGATAAAAATCTGTATTAAAATATTTGCCAACAATCCAGCAGCGACATCATCAAAGACTACTCCAAAAGCGTTTGGCAAATGGTCAAATTGATTTACGGGCCAAGGTTTTAGAGTATCAAAGGTGCGAAATAATATAAATGCCGCCAGCAAATACGGCCAGGTTCTTGGCAGAAAAAGTATGGCCGTAAAATAACCGGCTACTTCATCTAGTACAATTCGGGGATTGTCGTGCCCTTGATAGGTTCCTTTTAATTTTGTTTGGGAACATATCCACACGCTAAACACCCAAAAAGCTAATAAAAATACGAGATACAGAATAAAGTCGGACGGTAATAAAAACACGAACGGCACCGCTAATAAAGTGCCCAAAAACCCGGCTCCTGTATTTTTTTTAAAGGGAATAACCAGGGCAGGCAAATAACTGATATAAAACCCGGTAGCCAGTATGTTAATGATTTTTTGCATAGGGTAAGCTCCACGATTTTTTAAGCAAGTCCCAGTTGTTTTTCAAATATGAAATGGCACTGACCCACGTAATAATTGCCGCAATAGCTGTCATTGCATAAGGTACTTTGCATAAGGTAATAAAGGTCATCCAACATACCTTTTGTGCTACCCCGCCCAGCAAGTGAGCCAAATGATACACATCCAATACAAAGAATATGGTGCCTACTGCCACCATTTGGATAACGGTTTTGAATTTTCCCCAGCGTTCTGCGGCCATTACTTTTCCTTCCAGAGCGGCGATAACGCGCAGCGTAGAAATCATCAACTCGCGCAGCAAAATGAAAAATACAGCCCAAATTGGCACGTCCAATTCCTTAATTCCGACGAACGCAAACAAGGCTGCTGCTACTAAAATTTTATCCACAAATGGATCTACAATGGCGCCAAACGGAGTAATAGTGTTTGTTTCCCGCGCAATTTTGCCGTCCACCCAGTCGGTAGAGGCTGCCACAATAAAAATCAGGGTAGCGGTAAAACGCGCCCACGCATAAGGGAGCAAGATAAAAATAAACATTACAATGGAAAGGGCGGCGCGTGTTAAGGTAATTTTGTTAGCCAGTGTCATCATATTATTTTAACCCCCTGAACAGGTCTTTTGGTAAAATGCCATTGAGTTTTGTGTTCGATAAAACGGCAGTAGTTTGCATCAAATCCGATTCTATAGTAATTGCCTGCGGAAAGCAGTTCTCCTGGTTTATCTTGACGTATAACACATAATTTTCCGACGGTGTCTTGGGTGCCAGCCGCAACGTTACTGCTGTTGCGGAGACGTCTTGAACCGTAACGGTATGTTTATGCAGAAGTTGCGTATAATTACCAAAATCAAACAAGGCCTGGTTGGGTTGGCCAAGCAACCATTCCGCCCAAGAAACCTTGGATACTTCTTTTCCTTTTTCATCTAAAATATAGATCTGTTTTTTGTTAGTCAAGGCGCTTTGCGTAACAGCTTTTTCTTCTACGGTGTCTAGGCGCAATTTGGGGCCATTTTGCGCATAATACATACGGCCTTGCGAGGTGCTAATGGGCATATTATCATAAGAAGTAGTTTGGGTAAAATGTGTTTGCAAGGTATGCAAATTGGTATCCCATGCCGCAAAACACGCCGGATAATCCTTTGTTGCAACCGGGGAAACGGCTTTTTCCGCATCAGCCCACACCAGCGGACAACACAATATTGTTAAAAAAAGAAATACGCTATTTATAAACCGTTTCATATTCCGTTTCCTCCTCTGCATATTTTTCTAATTCACGATTTTCTAAAGCCTGAATTTGGCTTTCAATTAGGTCGTAATGAATTTCCCAACGGTTAGATCCTTCTGGTTTGGTAATAAATCCTTTCATTTCCAATACGCTGAGGATATTGGTGGCGCGGGCGGAGGAGCCGAAATTGGCTTTGAGTAAATCCTGAGATACCCGCCGCCGCTCCACAATCAGGCGTAAGGCCTGCAATAATTCCTCGGGCGACGTGCCCAATCCGTCTTGCGGGCGCATGGCGCTGTGGTCCTCCATAATTTGCACCGGATAATCTGGCGCGCCTTGTGCACGTAGGAAATCCGCCACGGCTTGAATTTCCTCCGGGGAAACATACGCGCCCTGGATACGCAGCGGTGTTTGGGTGGAAGAATCCAGCAGCAGCATATCGCCGCGGCCCAGCAGATTTTCTGCCCCGACGGAATCTAAAATAACTTTAGAGTCTATGCCGGATGCTACCTGCAAGGCAATGCGTGAAGGCATATTGGCTTTAATGATTCCCGTTACCACTTTTACAGAAGGGCGCTGCGTACATAAAATCAGATGAATACCCATCGCACGGCCCATTTGCGCCAAGCGTTGGATAGAATCTTCAATAGAGGCTTTTGTTTGCAGCATCAGGTCGGCCATTTCGTCAATAATGACAAACACATAAAACATTTTTTCCTCATTATTTTTCTTGGCCCAAGCATTATATCCCTCAATGTTTTTCACTTTTGCCAGCTGACACATATCCAGGCGTTTTTCCATTACTTTCACGAGCATCTGCAAGGACTTGGCAGCTTCATGCGGTTTTGTGATAATATCGGCATCATCGCAAGAGGTTTTGGGATCATACAAGTACGGAATGCCCTCGTACAAAGTGAGTTCTACGCGTTTGGGGTCAATCATTAGAAATTTTACTTCATCGGGTTTATGTTTAAACAGCAAGGACATAATAATGGTATGTAAACAAATAGATTTACCGCTGTTGGTTGCTCCGGCAATCAGAATGTGTGGCCACTTTTCTGCTACGGTGGCAGCCGGATCTCCGTTGGCGTGGCGTCCCAAAGCAATCGGCAAAATGGCCTTAGATTGGGCATATACAGGCGATTGCAAAATTTCCTTCATAGTTACCGTTACCGTGTGGGCATTGGGGATTTCAAAACCCATGGTATTCTTGCCCGGAATAGGTGCCTGCACGCGGATAGAACGCGCCTGCATACTGGCCTGAATATCCTGTGTCAGCGCAGTAATAGACGACATTTTGACCCCGGCATCTGGCAAAATTTCATAGCGCGTAACTACCGGGCCGGGTGAGACTCCTGTCACGTGCGCGCCCACGCCAAAGTTTTTGAGTGTGTCTTCTAAATGCTGGGTGGCGTGTTCAATTTCCTCATCTGTAGGACCTACTACACCGTTATTGGAGGGGTCTACTAATAAATCTAAAGACGGCAACTGGAAAGTAGCCGGGTCAAAAGGTTTGCGGTCCGGCGTGTCTTGGGTCGGGTCAGCTTCGGCGGCCGGGGCTGGCTCGGTCGCGGTAGCGGCTTTGCTGTGCGGAACTTCTTTGACTAGACCTGCTACGGGTGCTTTAATTTGCGCGTTAGAACGGTAAATGGTTGGCTTACGGCGGGAGGAGGAAGTGTATTGTTCCTCGGTTTCTGTGTCTGCCAAGTCGTCCTCTGCGGTGGCTTGTTTCATTTCAACCTTGGCTTCTTTCACTTTTTGTTTTAATTCAGCCCGCGCCTCTAACCAACTATGATAATCATCGCGCAAAAATTCAGCTGATTTTATGACGACAGTTTTCCACGGAATGGCAAATAAAATGTTTCCCCCCACTAGTAGCAAAGCTAAGGAAAACAGCGAGGCACCCACCGGGCCCATGATGCCGGCAAACCAATAAAATATACTTTGCCCGACCCGTCCTCCGGTCAGCTGCGATTCGGAAAAAATCAGCTTAAGCATAGTCAATACGGCGGAAAACGCCGATAAAGTCAGCACGGAGCCAAATAAGAAAAAGAAGAAAGCGGTTGTTTTCTTGACGATACTACGTATCAGCCAATAGGTTAACAACAGCGGAATAAGCGGCGCGCTTTGCCCGAAAATTTGATAAAGCCAGCGGTACGCAACTTCGCCGGCATTTCCTTTAGAAAAGTTAAACCACAAAACCGCGAACAGCCAAGCATCCACCGCAAAACCTAGTATATATAGGGCAGAGGCCAACCAGCGCACGGCCGATTGTTGTTTAGCTTTCTTTTTAGATTTTTTGTAAGTATAGGCATATCTGGGCATACGTATATTTTACCTTTTTCTGACAGGATATGTGAAAGGAATTTAAGGCCGTTACTGTTGAATTTTTTGCGAAGTGAAAATACCTCTTGTCTCGTTTTTTTTTTTTGGTATAATTTTGAGGTAGAAAATGTTTTTAAAGCCGTCATTGCGGAGGGCCACGCCCGCAATAACAAAAAGAAAAAAGGAGAACTTATGAACAAAAAAGCATTAAAAAAAGGGTGTCATCCCCGAATGTTTCTATCGGGGATCTCCCATACTGGTTATATTAATGAAGGGAAATCCTTATTTACAAACAACACAAAAGCGGGAGATTCCCGACAGAGACTCTCAGGAATGACGGCTTTATTTAATAACGGTTTTACACTCATTGAATTATTAGTCGTCGTTTTAATTATCGGTATACTATCCGCAATTGCGCTGTCGCAATACCAAAAAGCAGTGGAAAAAGCGCGTATTGCAGAGGCAGTTGTTATGCTTCGTGCGATTGCTCAGGCACATCAGGTATATTATCTGGCAAACGGAGAATATGTCGGACCAGATGATTTGGATAAATTAGACATACAAGTGCCGGGAAAAGCCGCGGCTAGGGCATCAAAGCGTATCCAAACTAAAGATTTTGTATATGCCGCAAACGGTTGCGGCAGTTCATGTAGCGACCCGCGATATTTAGCAAACTATTTAGCTTTAGCCTCACGTGTAGATGCCAATAATACAGAGTTGTACCGATTATATATTGGCAGAAACAACCCTAATCATATTTCTTGTAGTGTTGTTTCTGCCAATTTGCCGATTGCGCAACAGCAATTGTGTAATCAAATCAAGACAACAGGAACACTATAAAAAAATCCCCCCGCACTGCGGAGGGATATTTTTAAAACGGATTTTGTTGCTGCGGGGCGTTGGAATTTGGCAGCGATACTTTGTAATTAATGCCATCGGCTTCCAGGCTGATTTTTCCCTGGTTATACAGTACACCCAAACAGATGTAAAGTACGGAACTGGATAAGTGTAAAGCCAGTTTTAATTGCCAAGAGGAAACTTCCTTTTTCTCTTGCACATATTCCAACATACGCCCGCAGGCGGCTTGTATGGTTTCTTGTAAAGGGGTCATAATCAAATCCTTTCAATTGCAAATAAGGCATCGCCTTGTTTAATAGGTTTGCCGTTTTCTATCAGTACCTTGTGAACAATGCAGTTAAAATCGGCGCGTACTTCATTAAATACTTTCATGGCTTCAATGAGGCAGATAACCTCGCCTTTTTTCACTTCCGCCCCTTCTTTGACAAATGGCGGCGCGCTAGGCGTAGAGCCACGGAAGAAAATGCCTTGCAACGGCGATTTGATAACTTCCTTGTACTGTTGTTCCGGCGTAGGTGCAGTTGCTCCGGCCGTGCTGAAAGCAGCTCCTGCATTTACCGGGACTGGCACCACGGCGGGTTTAGCCTTTACTAGGCGCAAATACAAGCCGTTTTGGTCGTATTCAATCGTATCAATGGAATTATCCTGCATAAAAGCATACAACTGTTTGACATCTTTCAAAATCGGGGATTCTTTTCCAGCCGTCTTTTTGGCGGCAGAAACTTTTTTAGGTGCGGCTTTTTTGTCCGTTTTTTTCATACAAAAAACCTCTTATCAGACTAGGAGCGTTGGGCCCCTGTAAATCTATCCTTATTTTACATAATTTTTGCGTGTTTGGGAAAGACCCGGCAGCGTGGCATCGTTTGGATGCGGGAAATGGTCCGGGTTTAGCGGTTGGCTAATTCCCAAAGTGCGCGCCGCTTCAAAAGCCGATATGGCAAAGTTAAGCCCATGGGTGCCGCGCTGCAGCGATACGATATCTTCATTAGAAATCTGCCCCCAACTGTTTATTCCGACTACTTTGCCGGTTTGTACATCAATTAGCGGGCCGCCGCTGTTGCCGCCGTTAATAGCAGTATCGGTTTGAATAGTGTCTACGCCGTTGTTATCGCGCACGGCACTGATAATTCCCTCCGCCACACTCCATTCTATCGCACGGGGCGCACCAATAGCAGCCACTTGGCGGCCGGTGGTGTAAGCCTTGCGATTGGTTTCCAGTTCCAGCCAAGGGAAGTTTTCCCCCTCCATTTTCAGCAAAGCTAAATCCCGTTTTTTATTGATTTTTAAGACGCGTGCAAAACGGACTTTATTGCGCAGCCTATCCCGGTCCGGGGCGTTTTTGGGATCAGTTTTATCCATTAAGTTACGCTGATCGTACAAAATAACACCCACATCCCGGTTGTTATCCACCACGTGCGCATTGGTCAAAATGTAGCCGTCGGGGCTGATGAAAAAACCGGATCCCAGGCTGTTTTCGGTCATTAAATAGACGGTCGCCTGCATAAACGGAATAAAACGGCCGTCCACGCGGGTATTGGTTTTTTCCGTTTCGTGTTCACGGGTAAAATTGATACGGTCATCTTTCATATCCGGCATAATGTTTTTATGCAGCGAACGGTCAATGCCGCGCTCTAAGGTGCGGCGCATTTTGCTGCCGAATACTTGGATGTCCAACGGAGATAAAAGCCCCAAAGTTAGTATCGCTCCGGCGCGACTGAACCACAGACCGACGTCAGTGCGGTAAGTGGGCACGATATCGTATGTACGGTCTTCATACCGGGCGACAGCGTACCCGGTTTTGGGGTTGCGGATAGTCAGGCGCAAGCTGGTGGTCAAGGTCGGCTCCCAGGTGTAATAGGAGAGCATCACTTGCGGATGTTCCCAGCGGCTCGGCCCGACGTGGATGTGCGCAGCGTAATCTATTTCTGCGATGAAATCGTAATTTTGGCGAAAGCGGTATTCATTAACGTCCACTTCGGTAAAGAGGTTGGCCAGTGCGTCGGCCACGGCTACCGGCAGTCCGTCTGAAATGCGGTAGGTATATTGGCCTAAATTATCCACTGTCACGATGTCGGGATAGTATTTATCCGACACGACCATTACGCGGGCATTGATTTTTTCTTCAAAATCTTTATGACTGTAAATGCCGCGGTGGATTTTACCGTGGTACGTACAGCCGGGCAGGGAAAATAGGGTCGCTGTAAACAGCATCACAAACAAATGCAGGGGAAATTTTTTCATACGCCATATTGTACTTTAATTTGGTCCATGGAATAAAGGTCTCCCGGTTTTTAACAAGACAGTTTAAATCTTGTTGCGGGAAATTCCCTGATACTTGCGCTCCATCAGATTGAAAAAATTACACAAATCTTTTACGTCAGCCATCCTTTGGACAGGGAACAGATTATTTTTGTTGCAGGTAGCAGCTCCTCCCTCTACCAAAGCCGATGTGGAAATATTATTATTCAAAGCAATTTTTTGGACAATTTCCTTCTTCATTTGGACTAACACTCCGTCCTCATACACCAAGGCTTGCGGTACCTATTCTAAGTCAATAGAACAAGTATAAGGTTTCCCCTTATTTTCTTCTGCGGAGAGCTTAAATTGGATAGGTTTGGTTGTGAGTAGGGTAGGGTTATCCCCCTCATATTTACTGGTAGGGATATTACGCGAAAATTCATAAGTAGCATGATTCAATTTGCCACCACGCTCCAAAATGATGTAAATAAACTCAAAACCACCGATATCTTTTCCATCAGAAAAGATACATTGTCCATCGCTGAAACGAATTTCCTGACTAATCATAAACTCCCAATTCGGATCTCCGTATCTTATTTGCCGCTGCGCGCGTAATCGCATAATCTCTTTATCAGTGGTAAGGTCATGAACAAAAGCAACCACTTCCGGGTGGTCCTCAAAGAGCGTAACGTATTGGATGAAAAGATTTAGTTTTTTATCAGTCAAAGTGTAGGGGATTCCGTCATCCCAATAATCTATTTTCCGGTTGCGTTTTATAAAAGGTTCCGGACAAACCTTTTGTTTTACGTCACCCGAGGAAGTAAAGCGGTAAAAACATTCCTCGACGGCAAAATCAGCTTTGTTGAGGACTTTGGCTTTTCGGTAATGAGTATTACCGCCGCAGAAACTTTTCCAACCTTTTTTGGCACGGGCTGAATATGTGCCGTTATTCTTGTGTGCCAAGGTCCAATCAATCACATTAATAAATCCGTCTACATCATCGCAGCCAATACCATGCCCGGTGTTCATAATTGATTTTTTGGGTGAAACCAGGTTTTGGGTAGAATGCACTACTGAGGAATTATGAGGGCCTGCATACTGGTCTGCCAAACCTAAAAAGTGTCCAATTTCATGAGTTAATGTCTCAAAAGCATATTCTTGAGTATCGTTGTTGTCTGCAAACGGAACAAAAATATGCTGATGAAAATGACATCCTACGGTAGAGTCTCCGCACTGTTTTTTAATTTCAGATTCAGAAGTAAAGTGAAAAATAACGTCTGCTTCTTGCACGGAGGCAACCTCCTGCAGTTTAACACCGCGGGCAAGTAAAGGCATTATATCGGTAAATTCATGTGTACGCCCCGCTTGTTTAATAGTTTGTTGTGTATGAAAGAACCACATTTGAAAGGAACGTGCAATATCTGTCCGGTTACGGATAGAGAATTTTATCTTTTCTTCTGAGGCCGGTTGGTTCAAACGTTCTTTTTGGGTGGTATCCTCTATGATGAAATAAGTGATAGGCTGCCCGGCCAAAATTTTGGGCATACCATATCCTAA
Source organism: Candidatus Avelusimicrobium sp. (assembly GCA_045593365.1). Taxonomy (GTDB): domain Bacteria; phylum Elusimicrobiota; class Elusimicrobia; order Elusimicrobiales; family Elusimicrobiaceae; genus Avelusimicrobium. The sequence goes on along the minus strand of JAZNWO010000071.1, from coordinate 19,574 downwards.
CGCTGATGGATTTTTTTCATATTCATTCAACAATCCCCACGGTACACCTGCCCAACAACAGTGCACGCTGCAAAATAATAAAATAAGAGAATAAAATATTTTCATACTACCAGTATAGGCGTTTTCTTATTTTTTTAAGGAGAAAAAACCCCGGGGCAAATGTCCCGGGGTTTGTGTGAGTTGAGATGAAATTATTTGAGTAAGACCTTGCGCGACAGGCGCACTTTGCCGCTGTTGTCAATTTCAATACATTTGACTTCCACCTCATCTCCAATGTGGAGCACATCCTCTACTTTGTTGATGCGTTCTTTGGCAATGTGCGAAATGTGCAGCAGGCCGTCTTTACCGGGCAAGATTTCTACAAAGGCGCCAAACGGCTGAATGGATACGACTTTGCCTTTATAAATCTTGCCTACTTCCGCTTCAGCGGTCATCATTTCAATTTCCGCTTTGGCTTGGTCCAATTTGTCCCCATTGGCGGCGGCAATAGACACCGTGCCGTCTTCTTGGATATCAATTTTGGTACCGGTTGTTTCGGTAATGCGTTTAATATTTTTACCGCCGGGGCCGATCAATGCACCGATTTTGTCCACGGGGATTTTCATTTTGAAAATGACCGGAGCAAAACGGGATACTTGTTTTCTCGGTTCTGCGATAGTTTTTTCCATGTGTTCCATGATATGCATGCGGCCGCGCGTGGCTTGTGCAATGGCTTGGCGCAAAATATCTAAAGGAATACCGGTTTTGAGTTTAACGTCCATTTGGAAAGCGGTAATACCTTGGCGGGAACCGGTGAGTTTAAAGTCCATATCGCCTAAGTGGTCTTCCAGTCCCATAATATCGGACAGGACGATAAATTTACCGTTACCGGAAATAGCACCCATGGCGATACCAGAGCAGGCCGCTTTCATCGGCACACCTGCATCAAACAGGGCTAAACTCCCGCCGCAAACGCTGGCCATAGAGGAAGAACCGTTGGATTCCATAATGTCAGACACTACGCGAATGGTGTACGGGAATTCTTCTTCGCTCGGAATGAGCGGCATCAAAGCGCGGCGCGCAAGTTCCCCATGGCCGATTTCGCGGCGGCCAGGACTGCGGTCCGGTTTGCACTCACCCGTAGCAAAACCCGGGAAGTTGTAGTGCAACATAAAACGTTCGTAGGAGGTTTCATCTAAGCCTTCCACCATTTGCTGGTCATCGGCTGTGCCCAAAGTGGCTACGGCTAAAGATTGCGTCTGACCGCGAGTAAACAAAGCAGAACCGTGCGCACGCGGCAAGAGTCCCACCATGGAGCTCAGCGGGCGGATTTCTTCGGGTTTGCGGCCATCCACACGTACCCCTTCATTGAGTACCATTGCGCGTGATTCTTCGTACATAATTTGTTCCAACGCAAAGGCAGCATACGTAGCGGCATTGTCAGCGTACGTTGGTGTTAATTCTTCCGTAAAAGAAGTTTTAAGTTTGGCGACTTGAATATCGCGGGTTTGCTTATCGGAAAAAGCGTGCAAGATTTTTTTGGCTTCTTCGCGGAATTTACCGTTGGCCAAATCGGCTACTTCTTGCGGTAATTTTTCTACGGCATATTCAAATTTCGGTTTGCCGCACAGTTCGCGCAATTTATTTTGCACTTCGCACATTTTATCAATGGCGGGTTTGGCAACTTCCATGGCTTTGATAATAGCTTCTTCTTCTACTTCTTTAGCACCGCCTTCCACCATTAAAAGACCTTGCGCAGAACCGGCAATGACTAAATCCATATCGCATTGTGCTTCCTGTGATTTAGTTGGATTAACAATATATTCTCCGTTAATGCGGCCAATGCGCACTGCGGCGACCGGCTCATTGAAAGGAATAGAAGAAATCACAAGCGCAGCAGAGGAGGCCAACACACTGATGATATCGGCACCGTGTTCCTCATCATAAGAAAGCACCATGGCTGTTACGTTGGTTTCGCAAGCAAAACCTTCGGGGAAAATCGGGCGCAGGGTGCGGTCAATAATACGGGAAGAAAGGGTTTCTTTCTTGCTAGCGCGGCCTTCACGTTTAAAAAAACCGCCCGGGATTTTTCCGGCGGCATAGGTACGCTCTTTATAATTGACGGTCAAAGGCATAAAGTCGGATAGCCCCGGCTTTTGTTCTTTGGTAGATACCGCAGTAGCGAGTACTTTGGTATCGCCCAACGTAACCATTACAGCACCGTCAGATTGCTTGGCAATTAGCCCGGTTTGCAAATTAATGGTTTGCCCGCCAACTTCTACATCCAATGAATGGATGTCAAATTTGTGGTTAAAATTTTCCATTACAATTATTTCCTTAATTTGAGTTCTTTAGTTACTTGCTGGTATTTTTCAAAATCAGATTTCTTCAGATAAGCAAGTAAGCGTTTGCGCTGGCCGACCAATTTATTAAGGCCGCGTTCACCCGCAAAATCCTTGGGGTTGCTTTTCAAGTGATTGGAAATATAAGCAATACGTTCCGTAATCAGCGCAATTTGTACGGCGGCAGAGCCGGTGTCATTGGCACTAGTTTGGAACTTGCTGATGATGTCTTTTCTGTCTTGTGTGGATAATACCATTTTATTTTTACACTTAGGTTGAAAACTGTTGCGACCAAGTGTTCCATCACCTTAGGATACACCGAGCCGGAGTCCAACCTTCTCCTTATCATTAGTTTGTACAAGAGTACACTTTAATTATACAAAAAAAACGGCTTTCTTGGATAGTCCTCAGAAAGCCGTCCATAAAAATGAGACAAAGATCTACCATACCGATAAGTCGCCCGTACTGTTCCCTTCTAGTTTATATACACTATAACCGTCCCTGTCTCCCAGCAATCCGTCATTTTGGCTTTGGCTTTCACATATTTGGACCGCTTCCGGAGCATCAGTGACGGCTTCACAATGAATATTATCTGCATAGTTAGGACTTCTGGACAAGTAAAGAACTAGTACATTATCAGGTAATTTATTATGCACAGCAGTGATAGCATTCGTATTTTCTGTATTTTCTAGGGTATAAGTTACATCTGGTGTAGTAATTTGGTTTTCATCATACGTTCCGGCTATCTGTATATCTAAAGAGGAAGCATCATCCGTATAAGAATTTGTGCTCAAAAACATACGTTCTTGCGCTTCCTTCAAAGCCCGTGTGGCAGACATCATGGTACCAAAACGGCTTTGGTTTACAGCAGATTTATAGTACGGCAATGCTACGGCGACCAATATGCCGATAATCAAAATAATGACCAGCAGTTCAATAAGCGTAAACCCTTTTTGCATAAGTATGCTCTTAAAGAATTTTAAAAAATCCAATCTACAACTTTTCTTCTATCTAAGTATATCAAATTTTTTTGTTTTAGTACAAAAAAATGTCCGCCGGAAATTTTAACGCGGCGGACACAGGTTTGTTTGGAGGAGATGTATGAATTAGGTGAAATGGATATGCAAGTGTAATTTGGCGTATCGTTCCGTATTGTATAATTCCACGTCATTGATGGTATGGATATCCTGAAATTCTTGTCCAATCCAAGAAAATGCACGTGCTAAACGCTGTCCTTTTATATCTTGCGCCTGTCTAGTATAAAGTATACGCTCTGTCATAATGCTTGCCTTTGGTGTACCCTTTCTACTCATAGTGTATATGTTTAATGAGCATAAGAACAGAGTCCTTAGACCCAACGGACATATTTTTTTGGTCCTATTGTTTTACTCAGTCCGGACCTATTATAACGGCAGATAGGTCCTATATTTTTTTAGGACTTTATGAAAAAGTTGCAAAGTATCTTGGCAATTAAATACAATATACAAGTCTAGAACCTGTTTAAAAGGGCGGTTGGTTTTCGCCCTGTCGGATTGATATCTTAATGGAGAAAATAGAACATGGTAAAGAAAACCACTAAAAAGACCGCCAAAAAAGCAGTAAAATCGGCGGCTCAAAAAGTTGTAAAAACCAACAAAATGGTTTATGCTTTCGGCGGCGGTAAAGCCGACGGAAATGGAAAGATGAAAGAACTCTTAGGCGGTAAAGGTGCTAATTTGGCTGAAATGGCCGGTACCCTAAAACTTCCTGTTCCGCCGGGATTTACCATCACCACAGAAGTTTGTACTTACTATTGGAACAATAAAAAAACTTATCCGAAAACCTTAAAAGCAGACGTAGAAGCACACCTCAAAAAAGTAGAGAAATTAGCCAAAAAAGAATTTGGTTCTCAAACCAATCCGTTATTGGTGTCCGTACGCTCTGGTGCGCGGGCTTCCATGCCGGGTATGATGGAAACGATTTTAAACATCGGTCTGACGGAAAAAACCATTCCGGGCATGATTGCCAAGACCAAAGATGAACGCTTTGTGTACGATGCCTACCGCCGCTTGATTATGATGTACTCCGATGTAGTAATGGAAAAAGCCGCGGGCATTGAACCCAAAGACGGCGAAGGTATCCGCAAAATTTTAGATGGCATGATGGCCGATGTCAAAAAGAAATTGCACGTTAAAGACGATACGCAAATCCCGGCCAAAGAACTCAAAAAATTAGCCGCCGAATTTAAGAAAACCGTTAAGAAAGTACTCGGTAAAGACTTCCCCGATGACCCGATGGAACAGTTGTGGGGCGCTATCGGTGCGGTATTTGCCTCTTGGAACGGTAAACGCGCCATTGCTTACCGCGAAATTGAAAACATCCCGCATGATTGGGGTACAGCCGTAAACGTACAGACCATGGTGTTTGGTAACATGGGTAATACTTCTGCTACCGGTGTGGCCTTTACGCGCAATCCGGGCAACGGAGACAGTCATTTCTACGGGGAATATCTAATCAATGCCCAGGGTGAAGACGTGGTGGCCGGTATCCGCACCCCCTCCCCGATGAACAAATGGTCTACCAATGCACACTCTGCTCACTTGCCGACCTTGGAAAAAGTGATGCCGAAAGTATACAAGGAACTAGACCAAATTCAAAAACGCTTGGAAAAACATTTCCACGATATGTTGGATATTGAATTTACCATTGAACACGAAACCTTGTGGATGTTGCAATGCCGCGTAGGAAAACGCAACGGTATTGCCGCAGTGCAAATGGCCTTGGATATGGTAAAAGAAAAACTTATCAATAAGGCTGAAGCCGTACTGCGTGTCACTCCGGCGCAATTGGGCGAACTATTGTTGCCTGCGATTGACCCAAAAGCCGAAAAAGATGCCAAAGCCATTGCCCAAGGTTTACCTGCGGGTCCCGGCGGTGCATCGGGCAAAATCGTTTTCAATTCCAATGACGCGATTGCTTTACATAATAAAGGTGTCAACGCCATTTTGGTGCGCGAAGAAACTAACCCCGAAGATATTGAGGGTATGCGTGCAGCATCCGGTATCTTGACCCAACGCGGCGGTATGACCTCCCATGCGGCGTTAGTGGCCCGCGGTTGGGGTAAATGCTGTATTGTAGGTTGCGGCGAATTGGAATTAGATATGGCCAAGAAAACCGTTAAAATGGGCGGCAAAACCTTCAAAGAAGGCGACGAGCTGACCTTGAACGGTACGAAAGGTTTAGTCTACGCGGGCGGTCTCAAAATGTTAGGCGCAGGCGAAGGCAATAAAAATTTAGCCAATTTCTTGGCGATGTGTGACAATTTGCGCGTTCTGAAGGTCCGCGCCAATGCCGACACCAAAGAAGATGCTGAGAAAGCCCGCAAATTCGGTGCCGAAGGCATCGGTTTATTCCGCGTGGAACACATGTTCTATGGGCAAAATTCCGAAAAACCACTGTTCATCTTGCGCAAAATGATTTTGGCCGGAGATGAAAACGAACGCAAAGCTGCGGTAAATGAATTATTCCCGTATGTCAAAAAAGAAATCAAGGCGACCATGAAGGCTATGGCCGGTTACAATGTAACGGTCCGTTTAATGGATCCCCCCTTGCATGAGTTTGTGCCGACCTTGCACGAAAAACAACTGGAACTGGCCAAAGCATTAAACATTTCCATGACTACTTTCCAAGAGCGTGCTGCAGGTTTGCACGAAGTAAACCCAATGATGGGTCACCGTGGTATCCGCTTGGGTGTCACCTATCCGGAAATTACCTTGATGCAAGCGCGCGCTATTTTTGAAGCGGCGGCTGAACTTTTAAAAGAAGGTGTCAAAATCACGCCCGAAGTAATGATTCCGCTGACCTGCGATAAGAACGAAATTATCACGCAAAAGAAACTCATCCGTCAAGCTTACAATGAAGTGGTAGCCAAAACGAAACAGACAAAATTACACTTCTCTGTAGGTACGATGATTGAAATTCCGCGTGCCGCTGTTTTGGCGGGCGACATCGCCAGCGAGGCGGATTTCTTCTCGTTCGGTACGAACGACTTGACGCAAATGACCTTTGGTTTCTCGCGCGATGATATCGGTTCATTCTTGCCCGAATATCTCAAGCAAGGTGTTTTGGAGCACGACCCGTTCCAAACCTTAGACCAACACGGCGTGGGCCGCTTGATTACCCATGCAGTGATTGAAGGACGCGAAGTAAAACCGAACTTGAAAGTCGGTATCTGTGGTGAACACGGCGGCGACCCGGAAAGTGTGGAGTTCTGCCACCGCGAAGGATTCACCTATGTTTCTTGCTCGGCATTCCGTGTGCCGATAGCCCGCTTGGCCGCTGCGCAAGCTGCTGCCAAGGATGTGTTGGCTAAAAAGAAACACAAATAAGTTGCTTTAGTTTTCAAACCCCGGAGAAAATACTTCGGGGTTTTTTCGTTGTAAGAAATGAAAAAGTGAAAGTTTCCCTTGACTTGTTTTTTTTTTTTGGTACAATTTTTCTATGTTGGAATGAAAAAAGGAGGAAAGTGTATGAAAAATCAGATACAAGCCGTTTTAGGCGCAGTAAAAAATAAAGTAAAGAACCATCCTGAGACGTCTTTACTCAGGATCTCCGACTTACTGAGTTATTTCTTTAACCAAACAGCAAGCCACACGAAAATGGGAGACCTTGAGTTACAACCTCTCAAGGTGGTACAAGGTTTTACGCTTATAGAGCTGCTAGTTGTTATTTTAATTATCGGCATTTTATCTGCCATTGCCCTGCCGCAATATCAAAAAACAGTACAGCGGGTGCGTAATACAGAACTCAAACAATTAGCACGCGCAATAGTTACGGCCGAACAAGCCTATTACCTGGCCAATGGTAAATATGCCGGAAATTTTGATGAGTTGGATATAGACTTACCCCTGACCCCGAAAGCTACCACCGTTGGAGGATATGCCGGTGCTTGTTCTCTTCTTGTACAGGGTACAGATGCTGTGCGCAAAGGAAAAGATTTTGCAGTTGTGCTTAATTCGAGCGATTTAAGTTCTAAGATTTCTGTTGTAGCAGTTTATACACAAGGAACATACAACTGTATTGGATTTGTCATTCGTCTTACTGCTCCGTCTGATACACAGTGTGCTGGATCAATATCTTTAAGTGATGAGGGGGCCCGTAAAAAATTCTGCGAGCAGATTGAGCAAGGAACTTATTTGGCAACTTCTGGCGGTTGGGACAAATATTCTTTGCCCTGATGGGAGCAAGCACCGCAACTAAATAATATCCGACATTTTGTTGCAAAATTTTCTACAATAAATGAGTCGGATATTATTACAAGGAGTTAGTATGAAAAAATTATTCTTTCTAGTGAGTGCCTGTTTGTTGTTAGGTGCCTGCGCTACCCCGATGACCGAAGTGGGTATGTCTTTATTTGCCCAAACGACCCAACCGATGATGGTAACCGGCAACACCGGTAAAAAAGTCGGCCGCGCTTGCGCTACCAATGTACTGGGTTTAATTGTACAAGGTGATATGTCTGTGGAAGCCGCCAAGAAAAACGGTAAAATCACGCACGTTGCTTCTGTAGACAAAGAAGTTAAAGGCTACGCCGTATATGCCGAAGTGTGCACGATTGTAACTGGCTCTTAATTCGTTTAGATGTTTTATATCCCCGCCTCCATTGGAGGCGGGGATTTTTTTGTCTTTTTCTGGTCGGTAAAAATAAGAAAAGTGTAGGTAGGCCTTGACTTGTTTTTTTTTTTTGGCATAATTTTAGTATCCGGAAATTGAAATAAAGGAGAGAGAAAAAATGAAAGAAGCATTTACATTGATTGAATTATTAGTAGTAGTTTTAATTATCGGCATTTTAGCCGCGGTGGCATTGCCGCAATACCAAAAAGCAGTTATAAAAAGCCGTTTTGCTACCCTTAAAAATTTAGCAACAGCAATTGCTAATGCTCAAGAAATATATTATTTGGCAAATGATTCTTATTCTGATTCATTTGACAATTTGGATATTAGCCTACCACAGGGATATGTAGACAAAACAAAGGGAGTAGCCTTATATGAATATACTTGGGGAGAGTGTCATTTAGGAGATACAAATACAAATGTTATTTGTGGGAACTCACTTATTGATATGCAATACCAAATAAAATTGATTCATTCCAGTCAACCGGGAGTTCGTCGTTGTACGGTATTAAATCCCACAGGGGATAATGATATCCGTAATCAAGTCTGTAAAGCAGAAACAGGAGCTGATAGCCCCTATCTCTCTCACACAACCGCTAACCATTATAAATATCAATGAAATAATTCTTTCCCCCCTTTAATTTTCCCCCTCATATTTGCTAAAATAGCAATATGAGTGTTTTTCCCATTATTGTTTCTTCTCCGTCCGGCGGCGGAAAGACCACCGTGGTGCAGCATTTGTTGCGCGGCAATAAAAAATTGGCCCGCGTAATTACAGCCACCACGCGTGCACCGCGCACCGGCGAGAAAAATGGGAAAGATTATCATTTTTGGACGGAAAAACAATTTTTAGCAGCTGTTAAAAAAGGCAAAATGCTGGAGTGGGCCCGCGTGCATACCAGTTATTACGGCATTCCTAAATCGTCGGTAGAAGGTTTGCTGAAGAAAGGGATTTGCCCCGTGCTGGTCATTGATGTGCAAGGGGCTAAAACGGTATCTAAAAAATATCCGCAAGCGGTAAAAATTTTCATTGTGCCCCCCAGTTTATCCGTCTTAAAAGCACGCATTGCCGCGCGCAAAGATAATACACAGGATGTGGCGCTGCGTCTTAAAACAGCTAAAAAAGAATTGAAAGAAATTCCACAGTATCATTATGTGGTGCTAAATGATGAGCTAAAAAAAGCAGTGGCAGATACACAAGCCATTATCCGGGCCGAGCAGCTCAAAACAAGCCGCTGCAAAAAAGATTTAAAGAAATCTACAAAAAATTAGAGGGAGCATATATGGCTAACACTAAGAACGATGTGAACATTGAGTCCGAGCTCATGAACTTTGACGGAGACCGCTACGACGTAGTGGTGCTGGCTTCCATTTGGGCCAAGGAACTCAAAAAGAGAGCGGAATATAAATTTCAACCGCACGCCTCCGTTATCAAAGTAGCCTTGGATGATATTTTATCGGGCAAAATGAGCAAAGAAGCCGTGCTGGAAGTACGCCGCCAAAACTTAGAGGCGGAATTAAAAGCTGCCGAAGAGGCCCGCAAGGAAGCGGAGCGTAAAGCAAAAGAACCGCTGCGATTATAATTTTCATGAAAGACGGTGCACGTGCCCTGGCAGCAGAGTTAAAACAATTTCTCTCCGGCCGAGAAGAGGACGAATTAATACTGGCGGCCTGTTCTCAGGCCGCTGTGCCGTCTGTAGACTCCGCCGCACCGACAGAACAACCGCAAGGACATTTGACTGTTTCCTTTGCCCGCGCCGAGCATGAGCAAGCACCCACGCAAGAAACTATAGCCACGCCGGAAAATTCTATGATTGCCAAGGAAAAACAAGCCCAGTTGGACCAAATCGCACAGGAAATCAAAGCTTGCCACCGCTGTCCGCTGGGTGAGACGCGGCTTAATGCTGTACCCGGCGAGGGTAATCCAAACGCGGAGCTGATGTTTATCGGTGAAGGGCCGGGCTTTGATGAAGACCACCAAGGTCGTCCGTTTATTGGCCGAGCCGGACAATTATTAGACAAAATGATTGCCGCTATGGGCTTAAAACGCGAACAAGTTTTTATTGGCAATATTGCTAAATGCCACCCGATGGTCAATCCCGCAGACCCCGAAGCACGCGGAAATGACCGCGCACCCAATGCTGGCGAAATTGCTGTCTGCCGCAAGTATATAGAACGGCAAATTGCCGCTATTTCCCCTAAATACGTAGTGGCCTTAGGCAGTGTGGCTGCCAAGGCGCTCATTAGCGATACCAAATCTTTAGGGGCTTTGCGTGGTAAATTTCACATCTTACATTTGGACAGCGTAGAACTTAAACAACCTGTCAAAATTTTAGCCACGTATCACCCCGCCGCGCTGCTGCGCAATCCCAATTGGAAGAAAGACGCTTGGGCAGATTTACAACTAGTTATGGCAGAAATGGGCCTGAAGCGTCCGCAGGCATAGCCATGTATTGTAAAGTAGCCCTTGATATTCCCTTAGACCGCTATTTTGATTACGCTGTGCCGGAGCATTTGTCCTCACAGGTTGCACCCGGCATACGAGTGACAGTTCCGTTTGGACGAACACAAATGACTGGAGTAATCGTTACCATTTCTCAAGAAACTACGTTGCAAGAAGGTGTAGTGATTAAAGACATCCTGTCTGTATTGGATGAAAAACCTTTATTTGGGTCTGATTTATTTCCGTTGGCTACCTTTATACAACAAACCTGGGGCGGCGCAATAGGGCAAATTTTATTTGCACTTCTTCCGTCGCAGGACCATTTCAAATTACAAGAAAGTGAGTTGATTCCACTGCCGCCGCTGACTCCCGGCTACAAGCTCAATGAGCATCAAGAAACAATTTTAGCCCAACTTAAAACAGATTTGCAAAACGGATTTAAGCGTGTGCTGCTAAACGGGATAGATACGGCAGCCCATACAGAAATAGCGGTACGCTTGGCCCACGAAGTATTACAAAATTACGGACAGGTATTACTTACGTTTTCAGATGTAATTGCCGCGCAGCGTTTTGCCCAGCCCTTACAAGAACGCCTCGGCAAAGAAAATGTATGGTGTTGGCACAGCAAAATGTTGTTAAGCCAAAAGAAAATTATTTACTCACGAATTTCAAATGGATTGCCTTGCGTGGTAGTTTCTGTGCGTGCCGGAGGGGTGTTGCCATTTAAAAACTTAAGATTGGCTGTTATTCTAGAAGAGGACAGTGATAATTACAAACAAAAAGAAAACGGCCCGCTTTTCCATTTGCGTGATTTAATGGCGTTTCGTTGCAAGCAACATGAAGCCCTGTTGCTGCATTGCTCTGATACCCCCTCTTTGGAAATTTTACACGCTGTAAAAAATGGAGAGGTTGAGCAGATTAACACTACCCAAACTCCTGCTTCTCTTCCAATACAAATCACCACTAAAAAAGGGAAAAGGTCCTCCCTTTTTTCAGATTTATTGTTGAATGCAATTGCACGTAATTTGCAAGAAAAACACGCCTCTCTGCTAGTGTTAAACCGCCGCGGTTATGCTAATACTTACTACTGTTTTAACTGCGGAGCTTATGCCAAATGCAAAAAATGCGGCGCTATTTTATCCCAAGAGAAAACAGAGGAATATGGCGATTACTTACTTTGCCGCAAATGCGGGCACAAAGAAACCTTAACGCAAATCTGCCCCAAATGCCAAAATAAAATTTTCAAATCTCGTGGTGGCGGTACCCAAAAACTTGTCACAGAAATTAGTTCAATTTTTCCGTCGGCACGCGTATTACGTTTGGATTCCGATACACTCAGATATAAAGACGGTCAAGGATATCAGGTATGCCAGGCTTTAGACAAGGCTGAGGCGGATATCGTTGTGGGAACACGCCAGGCCTTAGAAGCTGCCCAATCGGACCAAATCCGTTTGGCAGCTCTTGTAGATGCGGATTTGGAATTGGATACGCCAGACTTTCGCGCCTCTGAGCGGTTTGGACAGTTAATCTATAAGCTCAAAAACAAACTGGCCACCCGGCCAGGCAGCGTGTTGTTTATCCAAACTTCCTCTTTAGATTTATATCATTTTGCGTTATTGCGGGGGCCCTATGAAGTATGTGCGCAAGAGGAACTTGCCGCCCGGGAACGTTTTGTTTATCCCCCCTATGTCCAACTGGTAAAAGTACTAATAAAAGCCAAGGAGCCGGCTTTACTGGAGGCGGAAACGATCCGTTTGGCAAATGCTGGCAGATTATTTGCTACAGAAGTGCTTGGCCCTGTTAAGAGTGGAAAGTTAACTGATAAACTGCATAAACAGTACATACTTTTTAAGGCTACGCCCCAGCAATATCCGGAACTTATCCGTACGTTGGGTAATTTATCTCCTAGCAAAAAAACGGAATTTATTATGACTGCTGATCCGTACGATTTTTATTAAAAGCAGTAGCTTTCTCCTTTATGGTAAAATAGAAGAAGATATACTACGAGGTTATTTATGAATATTCAAGAACAAATTACTTTTTTAACGCGCGGCTGCGTGGACGTAGTTAATAAGGAAGGATTACAAAAAAAATTAGAAAGCAGTAAAAAATTAAAGGTAAAACTCGGCTGTGATCCGACCAGTGCTGATTTGCATTTGGGCCATAGCGTGGCACTTTCGCTCTTACGCCGTTTTCAAGATTTAGGACATACTGCAGTATTGGTTATTGGTGATTTCACTGCCGCCGTGGGCGACCCGTCCGGGCGCGACAGCACGCGCCCAGTTTTACCACGTGAGAAAATTTTAGAAAATGCCAAAACCTATACGGAGCAAGCTTTTAAGGTGTTGGATCCGACCAAAACCGAAATCAAATTTAACAGCGAATGGTTAGACCCTTTTGTGCACGGGGCAGATTTGATGCACACCTTGCAAAAAGTTACCGTCGCACAAGTGTTAGAACGCGAGGATTTCAAAAAGCGTATGTCAGCGGGTAATCCGATTAGCTTACTGGAGGTATTATACAGCTTGTTCCAGGGGCAGGATTCTGTTGCGCTGAAGGCTGATGTGGAGTTAGGTGGTACAGACCAAATTTTTAACCTACTAGTTGGACGCCAGTTGCAAAAACAAAACGGACAAGAGCCGCAGGTAGCGATTACCGTACCATTATTGGTAGGTACGGATGGTGTGAAAAAAATGTCTAAATCCTATGGCAATTATGTTGGTTTAAACGATGCCCCCAATGATATGTTCGGCAAATTAATGTCGGTATCGGATGAACTGATGCTCAGCTATTATGAACTGCTGACCAGCGAGGATTTGAACGTTGTTAAAGCGATGCATCCTATGGAAGCTAAAAAGAAATTAGCCGGATTATTAACGGCACGTTTCCACGGGGAAGCCGCCGCGGCTGCTGCGCGGGAAAATTTTGAAAAAGTATTTTCCAAAAAGGAAAACCCGGACGAAATGCCCGTCTTAAAACCTGCCGAGGGCGCTTTGTTATCGGCGGTATTATTTGAAGCCAAAGCCGCTGCCAGTAAAAATAAAGCGCGCGCACTGATTGAACAAGGGGCTATACGCTTGAACAGCGAGAAAATTCTGCAGGACGGGCTGTTACAATTTCAGGATGGCGATGTGCTGCAAGTGGGCAAACGTGCCTTCTTTAAATTATCCCATTAATTAACTATGAAGAAACGGGTTTACATTAGTCTAGCTGTCGGTGTGCTCCTAATAATTGGACTAGTTTTGTTTATTAGACTGCATTATTTCCAAAAAGGCACGCCGCTAGTTTTTGAAATTAAACCTGGACAGACCGTTTCGCAAATTGCCCAAAATCTTAAAGAAAAAGGGGTCATTAAAAGTGTCACGTGGTTTAAGGTAATGGCCCGTTTGTCAGCTACGGACCGTCACTTAAAAGCCGGAAAGTATGATTTAAAGACAAATATGCCTTCTGAGTCAGTACTGGATTGTATTAAAACCGGCTTTTGCCAACATTTGACACGCTTAACTATTTTAGAAGGTTGGCGCAGTGAAGAAATTGCAGAAATGCTGGCCGAAAATAATATTACCAATCCCCAAGGATTTTTGGATATTGTGCGCCAACGTCAATTGGAAGGTAAACTTTTTCCCTCCACCTATTATTTTTCTGAAAATACACCTCCGTGGGCCGTGGTAGATGCAATGATTAATCAATACAATAAACGCGTCAAGCCGCTTTTCAGCCAATATGCTACCAACTTAACAGAAAGAGAAGTATTGACCATTGCCTCTATTGTAGAACGCGAAGCTATTTATCATGATGAACGGCCCAAAATTGCTGCGGTATATTTAAACCGTTTGAAAATAGACAAACGTCTAGAAGCGGACCCTACCGTCCAATATGCACTGGGCTTTAATTTTAATGAAAACCGCTATTGGAAAAAAGGTCTGACGTACCGGGATTTGCGTGACCCTTCCCCCTATAACACTTACCGCCATAAAGGACTGCCACCTGGACCGATTGCTAATCCGAGCTATGAGTCCATTAAAGCGGTATTAAACCCGCAGCCTAATTTCCATGCAATTTATTTTGTGGCGGATAATACGGGCCACCACGATTTTAGCCGCACCTACGAAGAACATTTAGAAAAAAAGAAAAAATACCGCAGGAAATAATCCTTTTTACAAGGAATAAAAGGTGCAAGTTTGCCCGTTCCCGTCACGACAGGCATTAGTTAGTTTCGTTCCACCCATACCCGCACAAATTCCCTTTGCTATATCTCCGCCGATATCCCACGCGACACATCGGATTACTTTACTGTACTGATACTGATATTGAACGTAATATTTCCCATCCTGCATAACAGCCCCACTTACCAAAGTGGGTTCCACTACCACACGGTACATTCCGTTTCCCCAGTCCAATATTTCCCAACCTCCTCCTGGCGGTACAGTGCGTTCCGCTCCCGAAATATCTATTCCCAGGTCATCTGTATTGGTGGTATATGAGTTATTGGCCAAGTGATATACTTCTTGCGCATCCGCAATAGCCCGCACCACATTAAATACGGTACTAAATCTACTCTTTATGACGGCTTTTTGGTATTGCGGCAGTGCAACAGCGGCCAGTATACCAATGATTAAGACAACTACTAATAATTCTATTAGCGTAAATGCGTGTGCACGCGTCATCCCCGGAGTGCCCCCACTTGTCATCCCCGAGAGTCGGTATCGGGGATCTTGTCGTTTTCTAAAGCTGAGATTCCCGATTACAGCTTTCGGGAATGACAAAGGATTCTTATCTTGCGTAAATGCGTGATTTTTCATACTCTCTCCTTTTGTTTTAATGTCCTGTACTTCGTATTGTACCAAAAAAAAAAACAAGTCAAGGCCAACTTGAATAACGATAAAAAAGAAATTTTAATCCACATAGTCTTAAATATATCTGCTTGACAGGCCACTCGTATTAATGATATCATAACAATATCAGCAGAGCGACGTGGTAGTAACACGTCGCTTTTTACATAAAGGCAGGTGTAGCATGAAAGACATTAAAACCATTGAACAAACCGTGTCCGCCGCGCTGGAAAGCAAAGGCGTGGAATTGGTGGATTTAGTTATCCAAAACCAAGGCCGCAAGAAACTCTTGCAATTTTTCGTGGATAAGTCAGGAGGCATTACGTTGGACGATTGCTCCGCGCTGACAGACAGCATTGATGCTGTGTTGGAAATGGAAAATTTGATAGATGGTGCCTATATCTTGGAGGTTTCCTCTCCGGGTATTAAACGGGCACTGAAAAAGCCCGCTCATTTCAAAAAATTTGTGGGAGAACGTATCCGCGTAATCGTTAAAACACCGATTGAAGGACGCGGCTTTTTTACAGGCCAACTGGCCTCTGCCGACGATACCGGTTTTATACTGGATGACGGCACGACCCAATTTAACTTTAAGTACGAGGATGTCAAAAAGGTAAATTTGGATCCCGTACTTGAATTTTAAAACGATAAGAGGAGATAACACAAAATGCAAGGAACAGCTAAAGATTTGATCCAAGCCTTAGAGGGATTGGAAAGAGAAAAAAACATTAAGCGGGAGGATATTTTAAAGACCATTGAAGACGCCTTGGTATCTGCCCTGCGCAAAAATTTGGGCCGGACAGCCCAACTTAGCGCCAAAATTGATGTGGAAACAGGAGCTATCCAAGCGTTTCAAACTTTAAATGTGGTGGAAGTCGTTACCAACCCGGAAACCGAAATTGATGTGGAAGCCGCTAAAACCTATTTAAAGAAACCCAAAGCAGGCGATGTGGTTACCCTGACCAAAGAAGTACAGGATTTCTCCCGCATTGCAGCACAAATTGCCAAGCAAGTATTAATCCAAAAGGTACGCGGCATTGAACGCGACAATTTTTACAATGAATTTAAGCCCCGTGAAGGAGAAGTAGTGACAGGCTCCGTTCGCCGTTTTTCAGACCGGGATTTAATTGTGGATTTGGGCAAAGTAGAGGCTATTTTGCCGTATTGCGAGCAAATTAAAAAAGAGCGCTACACCAATGGCTCCCGTGTTAAAGCGGTCATTGCTAAAGTGCTCAGTCAAGCTGATTTATCCAATATCGGAGAGGACCCGCAATTGGCCCGTTACAAATCTGCCATCTTTAAAATGGATAAAGGCCAACGCGGACCTTATGTGATTTTATCGCGTGCCAATGGCAAATTTATGGAGGAATTATTCAAGGTAGAAGTGCCAGAAATCAGTGAAGGTATCGTGGAAATTAAAGCCATTGAGCGTGACCCGGGTTTCCGTGCGAAAGTATTGGTGTCCAGCATTGACCACAAAATTGACCCTATCGGTACCTGTGTGGGGATGCGTGGCATCCGTATTCGTGCCGTTATGAACGAGCTTTCCGGCGAACGTATTGATTTAATCAATTATTCCGACGAACTTTCAACCGTATTGGCTAATTCCATTGCTCCGGCACGCGCAAACTTTGTCAAAATTCTTAGCATGAATGAAAAGAAAGCCTTGATTATTGTACCTGATGACCAATTAGCTATTGCTATCGGTAAAGATTGGCAAAATATCAAGCTTGCCTCTCGTTTAACTGGCTGGGAATTAGAAGTTAAGAGCGAAAGTCAGAAGGCCAAAGAAGCCCAAGAAGCTGCCGCTGCCACTCAGAGCGCCATTGCCGATATTGAAGGGATTGGCCCCAAAACCGCCGAAATTTTGCGTAAAGCCGGATATGAATCGGCTGAACAAATTGCCGCGGTAGAACCGGAACATTTGTCTGCCTTGCAAGGCATTGGCGAAAAGACCGCTGCTAAAATTATTGAAAGTGCTAAAAAACATTTAGCTGCGCAGCAAACTACGCAGGAGGCAGCCGATGACCAAGCCAACTAAGAAAGACGAGGAAACCGCCTCCAAGAAAAAACCGGCTGCCAAAAAAACAACCGCTAAAAAAACAGCGGTTAAAAAAGAAGGTACAGCAAAAGCTCCGGCTAAAAAAACAGTCGCCAAAAAAACAACTGTCAAAAAGCCCGCAGCAAAAAAACCGGCTGCCAAAACACATAAAGCAGCCGACAAAAAAACAGAAAAAGTGACTGTATCCAAAACTGTTGTGCCTTCTAAGCCAGCAGAACCTTCAATCGCTCCGGAAACGTCTGTCAAACAGGCTCCGGCGGTAGAAATAAAACCGGCTCCTATTAAAGCTACTATCGCGCAACCTGTTCCGGCATCGCAAGCTGCCCCGAAACTGCAACCTGCTGCTATGCCAAAACCGACTTCTGTTCCCAAGCCGCAGCCCAAGCCGGAACCAAAAGCTGAGCCCGCTAAACCGCAGAGCAAGGTAGTCCGCTTAATCGGTACGGAAACCGTGAAAGATTTAGCGGAAAAAATGAATTTCAAAATCAATGACTTTATCAAAAAGTTAATGATGATGGGTGTGTTTGCCACCATTAACCAACGTTTGGAAAAAGATATGGTGGAGCTGATTTGCTCTGAATGTGGTTTTAGCATTGAAGAGGCCGCCGCTGAATTAGATGAAGAAACGGTCCATATTATGGAGGCACAAGACGACCCGGCCAGCTTAAAACCGCGCAGTGCGGTCATTACTATTATGGGCCATGTGGACCATGGGAAAACCTCGCTGCTAGACGCCATTCGCAGTTCCAATGTCGTCGCGGGCGAAGCGGGTGCTATTACCCAACATATCGGTGCATACCGCGTACGCACGCCACACGGTGAGTTGACATTTTTAGATACGCCGGGACACGAAGCATTTACTGCCATGCGCGCGCGCGGAGCACAAGCTACCGATATTGTAGTCCTGGTAGTGTCTGCTACCGATGGTATTATGCCACAAACCATTGAAGCTATGGAACACGCCAAAGCTGCCAAAGCGCCAATTATTGTGGCCGTCAATAAAATTGATTTACCCGGTGCGAATGTAGACCGCGTTAAACAAGATTTAGCCGCCCGCGGACTGGTGCCGGAGGAATGGCAAGGCTCTACCATTTTTGTAGAAATTTCCGCTAAGAAAAAAATCAACATTGATAAACTCTTGGAAATGATTTCCTTGCAAGCGGAAATGATGGAGCTCAAAGCTAATCCGGACCGTTTGGGTGTGGGCGTCATTTTAGAATCCAAACGCGATAACAAACGTGGCGTAGTAGCCACGGTACTGGTACAAAAAGGCACCATGAAAGTAGGTGACCCGTTTATAGTAGGTACCAGTTACGGACGTATCCGCGCACTGGTCAATGAAAACGGACAGCGCTACCAAAAAGTAGGCCCTAGTGTGCCAGCAGAAATTTTAGGTATTAACGGAGAACCTCCGCAAGTGGGTGATACGCTTTACATTATGGAAAGTGAAAAAGAAGCCCGCTTTGCCGCCGAAAAACGCAAACTAGCGCAAAAAGAAGATGTTAATGCGCGGCGCACCAAACAAGTGTCCTTAATGAACCTCAAGAAAGACGAAAACGGTGAAAATACTGTCAAACGTTTGCCCATTGTGCTCAAGGCAGACGTGCAGGGCTCTATTGAAGCGATTAAAGATGCGCTACTGCGTATTCCGTCTGACGAGGTGGAGTTGGATATTATTCTGTCTGCTCCGGGTAATGTCAATGAATCGGATATTTTGCTAGCTAAAGCTAGTAACGCCGTCGTAATTTGTTTCCACGTAGATGTGGAACACAAGGCCGAAGAAGAAGCCGAGCGTGAGGGCATTGAAATCCGCAAATACACGATTATCTTTGAACTTTTGGAAGATATCAAAGCCGCCATGGAAGGTTTACTTGAGCCCGACGTGGTAGAAGTATCTTTGGGCAAAGCGACTATTAAAAAGGTCATGCGCCTTAGCTCTGGCATTATTTCCGGATCCTTAGTAGAAGAAGGGAAAATGGTACGCGGTGCAGAGGTAAAAGTACTGCGGGGCGGCCAAGAAGTAGGCCATGGCAAAATCGGCGGCCTCAAACGCTTCAAAGACGATGTTAAAGAAGTGGAAAAAGGCTTTGAGTGTGGTATTTTGGTAGAAGGCTTCAAAGCCGTTGCCGAGGGAGACATCATTGAGTGCATTAAGCACGAAAATGTCACTCGAAGAATTAAGATGTAAGTTTTTCTAAGCTGCAAAAACTCCCGCCGGGAAGTACCTTGCGGGAGTTTTTATTAACAGCCTTACAGAATACCCC
>JAZNWO010000070.1:0-39529 GCA_045593365.1 Candidatus Avelusimicrobium sp. | reverse complement strand
TTTTGGCATAATTTTAGTATCCGGAAATTAAAAGAAAGGAGATATTATGAAAAAAGCATTCACTCTAATTGAATTGTTAGTTGTTGTTCTAATTATAGGCATACTGGCGGCTATTGCGCTGCCGCAATATCAAAAAGCAGTCAATAAAAGTAAAGCTGCTACTTATTGGCCCGTATTAAAAAATCTGTCTGAGGCAAGTCAAGTATGCGCCTTATCCAAAGGGGCTGCTTGTGGGTTGGAGGAGTTAGATATAGAGGCTCCTGTTTGTAAACCATGGACTTCTGATGTGTCTTGTTCCTATGAAATAGAGTTCTTTGATGGCATAGGAAACGCCAAGATACAATTTACAGGGTATCATAAAGATTATGCCCTGCTTAACATCAAAGGAATTATGCTTTGCGAGGGAACAGATTTTTGTAAATCAATAGGTTATACTTTCCCGGCAACTGCTTGTGGCGAAACTGGATTTTATGCCTCAACGAGTGGTGTAGCTGCCCAATGTTTGGAATAGTCCGCTGCCTTCTGGTGGGGAACCTCATAAAACCTCCTAAACCAGTGGCAAGGTTTGATTATTCCGATAAAAACAAATTATTTTTTGTGTAGTCTGCTAGTCAACCGGGCGGCCATCAATGCAAGATGTTGGCGGATTTGGGGCTGTTTAGTTTCCAGTAACGGTAACAACTGGTGCCGCACCCAATTGCGGCGATAGATGTCCTCTTTGTTTGTTTCATCAGTTACATAAGGCAAATGATTTTCTTGCAAATATGCTTGCACTTCTGAACGTGTGACGCACAAAAGCGGCCGGACGATTTCCACCTGCTGGTTTAAAGCGCGCCGCACCGGAATGCCACACAATCCTTCCGGCTGTGTACCGCGTAACAAATTAAGCAACACCGTTTCTGCCTGGTCATCTAAATGATGTCCCAAAGCTAAGGTGCTGGCACCTGTTTGGCGGGCTGCCTGTGCAAAGGCTTCGTAGCGGGCCTTGCGGGCTGCGTGTTCTAGGCTTAAATCTAATTTTTTAGCCAACTGCCGTACAGCCTTTTTCTTTAAAAGAAACGGTATTTTCCATGTTTTGCAAAACCGCCGGCAAAAGGCTGCATCGGCATCGGCAGCTGCGCCACGCAGCCCGTGATGCACGTGTATTGCAATTATTTCAAAATGTTTTTTACCCGCCAAATGGTGCAAAAAATGCACTAGGCATACGGAGTCCGGCCCGCCTGAAAATCCTACCAGTACCGTCTGTCCCCGGACAAAAAACGGCTCAGAAAAGGTAAGCATATTTTTCCAAGTTTTTGCACAAAATGTATTTTTTGCCATATAAAAAAGTATAATAAAATAATAGGGATTTTTCAAAAATGAAAAAACGTATTTTAATTGTGGAAGATGAAATGGGCATTTTGCAACTGCTCATGTTGGTGCTTGCTAAGGAAGGATATGAAATTCATACCTGCCAGAGCGGACGGGAAGCAATTGCAAAAATGAAACAAATCCGGCCACACCTAATTTTATTGGATGTTATGCTGCCAGGTATGGACGGGCGGTCTGTTTTGTCTGTAATGGGGCAAGATGACGAGCTGAATTCTATTCCGGTACTCGTTACCTCTGCGCTTGTTGAATCGGAACATATGTTTCGTCCCTTTGCGCAAGTAAAAGGTTTTTGTGCTAAACCGTTTGTACTAAAGGACTTGGTTATTAAGGTTAAACAGGCCTTAGGGGATGCGTAAATTTATTATTGCTGACAAAAACCCCGCTGTGAAAAGCGGGGTTTTTTTGAAAGGATTTAAACCTGGCTGGATAAGCACCACTGGGCATATTGGGCAAAAAAAGCTTCTAATATTTCTTGCAAAATCCATTCGGGGTCTATCTCCCGGCCGAGCATCTTTTTGACACTCGTGGCCGTTTGCGTTAAGGAACGGTCTAATGGATTGTTTACATTGATGCCTATTCCCACCAACAGCCATTGGGTATGGTTTGCTTCCGAAGAGGATTCAATTAAAATACCGCAAATTTTCTTCCATACGGCGGATTTTTTGTCCCATACCAACACATCATTGGGATGTTTAATTTTCGTTTTGAAACCGAACATTTTTTGGAGTGTTTCGCACACAGCTTGCGCAGCACGTAAACTAAGTGTACCTGTATGCCGCACGGCTTTCTCTGGCCGGAGCACTAAGGTAAAATAAATGCCTCCGCGGCGTGCATCCCAAGTGCGTTCGTATTGCCCGCGTCCATGAGTTTGTTCGTATGCAAGCACCAAGGTCCCGTCGGGTGTACCCTGTAGTGCCAGAGTCCGGGCAAGGTTCTGCGTGCTGTCTAAAGTTTCTACGCTGACCAAGCGGCTGACTGAAGGAATTATCAAATCTGTTTCTTGCATAAGTACATTCTACTAATTAAGAGAAACAGACCGCAAACCCCTTCCTAACAAAAACTAGTCTAACAAATACGCCGTTTTTTTTGCTAACATAAAGCAAGAGGACTTATGTTTAAACGAATGGATGCAGCGGCCTACGGGCCGATTAATAATGCATGTCTGCTCATTTTAGCAGGCACTGCTTTGACGTGGATTTTAATTTACGCCAAAACAATTCTGATGCCGTTTATTATTGCGGTGTTTTTTTCTATTGTGCTTAATACGTTAGCTACTTGGATGAAACGTAAGTGGCGGCTACCGTATACGGCAGGAGTTATTTTGGGAGTTGTTTTATTCTTAGGTCTGGCAGCTCTATCTATTGTGTTTGTGTCCAATTCTATTTCCTCCTTTGTGGAAGGGGCCAATATTTATGCTAGCAAACTGGATGCTACCATTGCGTGGTTTTTAGAAGTGGCACAAAAGGTAGGTTTCAAAGTAAATTCAGAATTCTTGTCAGATACATTAGCCCGTCTGCCTCTTTTTAATATGGCACGCAGTATGGGCGGAACACTGATGTCTTTGGTATCTAATATTATGCTGGTATCGCTGTTCTTGATTTTTCTGTTTATGGGCCGCGCTGCTGCTAATGAAAAAACCACTTTGGCTACCTCTATTGAGAAACAAATTTCTTACTATTTGATTATTAAAATTTCTGTTTCGCTACTGGCAGGTATTACCACCTGGTTGATTTTAACTGTCACGGGTACTGAGCTAGCCGGAATGTTTGCGGTACTTACTTTTGTGTTAAATTTCATTCCGAATATCGGTCCGTTTATTGCCACAGCACTTCCTATGCCGGTATTATTTTTGCAATACGGATTTGACTGGCATATTATTGTAGTGGCCAGCCTGCTTATTGCTGCCCACTTTGTCATTGGCAATATTCTGGAAACAAAATGGCTTGGTAAAGGAATGGATTTAAATCCCATTGTGGTAATTGCGTGTTTAATTTTTTGGGCATTGGTATGGGGCGCGATGGGCGCCTTGTTGGCGGTGCCGCTTACATCTATTATCAAAATGATTTTGGAGCGCAGTGAACCGACCAAACCGTTTGCGGATTTGCTGGCCGGCCGGCTGCCTTTTAAATGATTATGAAACAAATCTCTCCCTGGGCTTATATTCCTTCCGCTTATTTTTTGGAAGGGATGCCGTACATTATTATCAACACTGTTTCTGTGGTGTTGTATGCTGATTTAGGTTATGCCAATGACCAAATCGCTTTTTGGACCGGTTGGTTATATTTACCATGGATACTAAAGATGTTTTGGAGCCCGTTGGTGGACGGTTGCGGTACCAAACGCCGTTGGCTGCTGGGGGCGCAATTAGCATTGGCAGCGGTATTTTTGCTATTAGGCGGATTAAATGCGTGGAATGCTTTTACACACGCGCAAGCAGCCGCTAACACTACCTTTCTAACCTTGTCCTTGTTTGGTTTATTAGGCGGTGCTTTTGTATCTGCTACCTTGGATATTGCTACCGACGGGTATTATTTGTTGGCCCTTACTGCGCCGCAGCAAGGGTATTTCGTGGGTGTACGTACCATTTTTTACCGTTTGGCAATGATTATAGGCAGCGGACTGCTCGTTTCGGCTGCCGGAGCTGTTGCTAAATATGTGCCTGCGTTTCAAAATTGGACATGGTTATTCGTTTTCTTGGCGGTTTTATTTGCTGGGGGGGCCGCTTGGCACCAATTTATTTTACCCGTACCTGCCGCCGATAAACCTGCTCGGACCGCCAACGGGAAAAATATATGGGCTGATGCCTTTAAAACGTATTTTACCCAAAAAAATATCGTTTATATCTTGCTTTTTATTTTATTGTACCGTTTTGGAGAGGCACTGTTGGAAAAAATAGTACCGCTTTTTTTAATCAAGCCTACCGCCGAAGGAGCCTTGGGGCTTTCTATGCAGCAGTACGGGCTCATTAAGGGCACGTTGGGGCTGGGGGCAATTATCGCAGGTAATTTGGCAGGGGGTTGGCTGTTGGGAAAATTTGGTTTTAAAAAATGTATTTGGCCCTTTGCCCTGGCCCTGGTATTGCCTAACTTTTTCTACGTATATTTAGCAGCAGTTAAACCCGGCTTGTCTATAGTAGCAGCTCTGATTACATTAGAAAATTTTGGATACGGCTTGGCTATGATGGCTCTGACCGTATTTATTATGTATGTGTCGCGCGGCACTTATAAAACCTCTCATTATGCCATTGCTACCGGGATCATGGCCCTAGGCATGATGGTGCCGTCTATGTTGTCGGGAAAATTACAGCTGTTGCTTGGCTATCAAACTTTTTTTGCTGTAACTGCGTGCATTAGTTTAGTTACCTTTGCTATTGTGCCGCTAACGGCACATATCCATGCTATTGAGGAATCGGAACATTCCTTCAACAAATAATATGAAAACAAACAGACTGATTGCTACCGAAACGGTTCATCCGCGCACTAAACGCTTAGATATTTCGTCTCCCATACAAATGGCAAGCTTATTAAATGCGCGGGATAAAGAAGCCGTCTGCGCAGTACGCCACGCTGCTCCCGCCATTGCCCGTGCAATAGAAACGGCTGCGCGTACCCATTTGGCCGGACACAAAATTATTTTTATCGGGGCCGGCACCAGCGGACGTTTGGGCATTTTGGAAGCAGTAGAATGTGTACCCACTTTTGGTGTAAAACCGACGGAGATACAAGGAATTTTAGCGGGTGGCAAGAAGGCAATGTTCCGCTCGCAAGAAGGAGCAGAGGACGATTGCGCCCAAGGCGCTAAGGATATTTTGGCCAAAGCGCGCAAAGATGATTTTGTAATTGGGTTGACAGCTAGCGGTGTTACTCCGTATGTAATCAGCGCGCTTAAAGCAGCCAAACAAGCCGGATGTTGCACGGCCTTACTAACCTGCAACCAGGGGGCAGATGCCTCACACACAGATATTTTTATTTTTCTGCCGACGGGCCCGGAGGCTCTCAGCGGTTCTACCCGTTTGAAAGCCGGTACTGCCACCAAAATGGCCTTGAACGCCATTACCACGGGGGCCATGGCACGCGCCGGAAAGATATATGAAAATTTAATGGTAGATGTGCAGCCCACCAATCAAAAATTAATACGCCGGGCCGTCCGTTTGATTTGCACGGTTGCGGGTACGGACGAAAAAACGGCGCAAAAACTTTTGAAAGCTTCTGGGAAACGGGTTAAGATTGCCATTTTAATGCACGTTAAAAATTGCTCTTGCCGCCAAGCAGAAAAACGGCTTGAAGCACATAATGGATTTTTGAGGGAGGCTTTGCGTGAGCCGTAAAAATATTGCCTTAGGACTCATGAGCGGCACCAGCTGTGACGGATTGACTCTTGCTGCCGTGCAATTAAAACCTTTTGCGATACTCGCTTTTGAAAACTATGTCTATCCGGCAGCTTTGCAAGAACGGTTATTGGACGCGCGTCAATTGCGCGCACCGCAGCTGGCGGCATTACATTTTGAACTGGGCCGGCTTTACGCCCAAAAAACAAAACAGTTTTTGCAAAAATACAAAATTTCCGCAGATAAACTGCTATGCGCCGGTATGCACGGACAAACAGTGTACCACGGTCCAAATGATCCTGTGCCTAACACCTTGCAACTTGCAGAACCTTCCTTTTTGGCGGAATTACTGGGCTGCCCGGTTGTCAGTAATTTCCGCGAACGGGATATCGCACTAGGTGGACAAGGCGCGCCGCTGATGCCCGGCTTTGATGAATTTTTATTCGGCCGCGGCCCCGCGAAAATTTTGCTTAATTTAGGCGGAATTGCAAATCTTTCTGTTGTTGGAAAAAATAGCAAAACATACGGCTTTGACTGCGGACCGGCTAATACACTGATGGACTTAGCTTGCCGCCGTTATTTGCACCAGCCGTATGATAAAAATGGTACCCGCGCCGCCCGGGGTACGCCGGATAAACAATTGGTTGCCCGTCTGATCAAGCAAAAGTTCTTTGCAAAAAAACCGCCTAAAAGTTTGGACAAAAATATGTTTGCAGAGGATTATTTACAAAGATATTTTACGGCTTTTGGTCCGGTGCACATAAATGATTTGTTGGCTACACTGAACTATTTTACAGCAGCTGCGGTGGCCTTAGCTATTAAAAAATTTGTGCCTGTTTGCCAGCAAAAAGAAATTATTGTGTCTGGTGGTGGTGCGTTCAATCAAACCCTGCTGCGCCACTTGCACGAACTGATAGGCTTGCCGGTGGTCACCACGGAAAAATACGGTCTGCCTCCGCAAGCCAAAGAGGCTGCAGCCTTTGCGTGGTTTGCAGCCCGGGCTGTACAAGGCAAAACCAATCATTGCCCCGGCGCTACGGGGGCCCGGCAGCAGGCTGTTTTAGGACGGATTACCCCATGAATTACAACCGCCTGATATTCCCTGGATTTTGGTTTGGTAAAACGGCTCTTGCAGACGCTTTGGAACTGGCGCGGCGTGGTGTGGGAGGTTTTTGTATTTATGGTGGCACATTGGAGAGTGTGCGTCAATTAGTGCAGCAATTACGGGCAGCATCTCCACTCAAGCATTTATTTATTTGTGCCGATTATGAGGACGGACTTGGCAAATGGATACCCGGTACAGACTGGGTGCTTTCCAATTTAGCTGTTGGAGCCAGCGGCTCGGAAGAAATTGCGTATCAAAAAGGACTCACATTGGCACGCGAAGCAAAACGGGTGGGAGTAGATTGGGTGTTTGCGCCGGTACTGGATTTATGCGACGAGCCGCAAAATCCTATTGTAAACACGCGCTCTTTTGGTGCAGATCCGCAGCTCGTGGCACGTTTGGGGGCGGCCTTGTGCCGCGGCCTTATTGACGGAGGCGTGTTAAATAGCCTTAAACACTTCCCGGGACATGGACGCACCACACAAGATTCCCATTTGGGTTTACCTGTTTTACCCCGCACGCTAAAACAGTTAGAGCAGAACGAATTAATCCCGTTCCGCGCCGCACTGCCGTATGCTGACAGTGTAATGATAGGCCATTTATTGCTGCCCGAAGTAGATAGAAAAAATCCGGCCTCTTTGTCGCGCACAATCCTCACGGAATTACTCAAAAACAAATTAGGATTTGGCGGGCTCGTGCTGACGGACGCACTGTGTATGAAAGCTATTGGGGATGAAAAGCGGGCTGCTTTGCAAGCTTTGCGCGCTGGAGCGCATATTTTATTATCGGCGGAAAATTCGCTAACTTTGTCAGACTTTTTACAAAAACAAACCGGTTTAGAGGAAATTATAGCCACTTCGGAAAAATTACAAGAGAATTTAGCCGCGCGTGTGCAAACCCCTCTGCAAACGGGATTATCTGCGCGTGAATTTAATGCAAAATACAGCGCTTCTTGTACAGTATGGCAAGGCAATAAATTCACATTAGTACCCGGACAGGAAGTAGCTTATTTAGAATTGGGAAACGAAGAAAATTTTGCCGCACAGACCTTTTTAGCTGCTTTGCACGCGCATAGTATACAAATAAAAAAATATAATGGCGGAGCGATTGATACGTTGCTGGCTGTTTGCTTTTCCAATTACAAAGCGTTTAAAGGGCACATCAATTTATCCGTTGATGAACAAAACACCTTATCCCGTGCTGCGGCGGTAAGCAAACAAAGTATTTTTATTAGTTTTGGCAGTCCTTTCGGCAGCGAAAAAATAAACGCGCTTTCTGCACGTTTATTTTGTTTTAGTCCCGCTGCAGAAATGCAAAGCTGTGCTGCTGAAATTTTGTGTGGCACGCAAAACGCAAAATTTTACGGTTAATATGGGCCAGCGGTTTTAAGGTTGGATGCGGGATGAAGTTTGGACGGATGCCGTCGCTAGAGAGACCTGTAAGTCCTTTAAGAGGATGCGGAATCTTCCTTTTTCTTCCATTTCCACAAAATGGCGCAAGTTTTCACCCATTTTGGCGCCTTCTTTATCAGCAGCCATAGTGGATTTTTCTGCCAGTTTGCCCCGGCTGATCTTTCTGTATACACTATACACTTGGGCGATAGTAGAGGCGGATTCTTTCACATATCCGGCTAACATAGTGCCAAAGAAATGATACCAATCTCCAAACTTATTGGGACTATCGGCATACAAATCGGCCAGTTTCCGGTTGACGAGTGTGTTTTCTCTGTTTACTTCAAAGGTAGCATCCGACAATACATTTTCAATGGTTAAAATGGTCAAATATACATTTCCCTTATTCAAAGAATAACTTTGATGAAAAAGTTGTTCAATGGTTACGGATTGGTCGGGACAGGTCTTAATCCAATCAATGAGGGGGATTTCTTGTCCGACATACAGAAAACGTGCCGAAGAAGCCGTAGCCAACGCAACAACAATTTTGGAAAGGCCTGTAAAACGTACCTTCCAGGTATGTTTCTGTCCGATAGAAACAGCATAACCCTTTTGTTGTTCTTCCCGTATGAGTCTTTTTAGATTTTGTAATGTGGTTTTAGCGTCAAAAAGGGGTTTGGCCTGGCGGTTGTCCACCGGTTTATCTGCAGCCGCCTCTAAAATAGGGTTTGCTTCCGCAAAACGGGGCCGACGCAATTGAGAACTCTGCGGGGCAAGATTCCGGCGCACAACTACTTTTTTTACCCCCGTTTCACAGGTGTCCAAGAACAGCCGCCACAGGATATGGTCTCCTTGTTCGTCTGTTAACATCAGATGCTCCTGCTGATAGGTAACAGGGGGGACTTGCTGCGCAAAAACTACCCCGGCGGTCCCCAGTAATCCGCTTATAACCAGCATGAATACAAAAATGTTCTGTTGGCGCATAACTATATATTCTCTTACTTAAGTATAGAAACGGAGGGTAATATTGTCAAGATATTTTGGTATTCTCTTTTTGGCAGGGATTGCAAACGTATATTTTGCCCACAAAAAACCCCAGAACTTAAAAGTTCTAGGGATCTAATACTGGGTCCATCGCAATTTTTAGTTCAAAACGATAAACAGGCTACTTTTGGTAAAAAATGGGCTACAAGATGGAAACAGTATTGGCATCAATTATTTTTTACGAGAGAACACAACCATTTACAAACGGGTGAAGATAGTTTTGAAGAGACAAAATTTGTAGAAGAAATACAACGGTTATCCAATTTGGCTAAAGTGTGTCAGGACAAGACTATACTATAGGATATATGTATAAGCATATCCTTCGCTTTATTTAAAGTAGAGAAAATTTTTATAGATATATATAAATCAAAAACTATATAATAAATATGATATAAGGTAATTATATTTATTAAAATTAGTTTTAATAAATAATTTTAGATTTAGAAAAGGAAATGTACAAGCAGTAGCATAAGCCTTAAATGTGGCTTAATTACAAATTAAATACTGTTTTTGGTTGTCTAAAGTAATTTAGACATCACTGTTGCAAAAGCAGCGGAGAAGCCAAACCAAAAACAGTCGCTATTTGCTAGTAGGAGAGGACTAATTACCCTTGCTTACTAGCATTAATCCTGTATTAATAGCTATTAATATGGGTAGGCGACTGTTATTTGTGTGATTGGCTTCTCACAATAGCAGTCGTCTTTTTTGTTGGGAAAAATTATTAAGGAGAAAATATGAGCAAAACACCGAAATCAATGACAGTAAAACAAATAGTTGCAGAAATTATAAAAGAAAAAAATGAGCCTTTAACAGCAGCCGATATTGCTCAACATATGTTAGATCAGGCTACTAAATATGAATATGTTGAACAATTGTTAAAAGAGAAAGAATTAGAGCAAGGTGTAGATGTTAAGCAATTTCTTCAGAGACATATTACAAGTTTATATTGCCAAAAATCTCTACAGTCTATGCACATTTCGGCTACATCGGAGAGACCAAGACGTTTCTATTACGATAATTCAGTTCCTGCCAATGCTCAATTTGGTACTACCAAAAGAAAAGAAAATGAAAAGGACCTATATCCAATCCTTATGCAATTCTGCAAACAAGAACTAAATATTGATACTTTACGATTGAATGAAAAAAATTCCACGCGATTATCTGAAAAAAAGAACGATTGGTTGCATGCTGATATCGTAGGATTTGAGGATTTAATGAATAAGTTTCAAGCTCCAAATACCAAAGAGTGCATTATTGAGTATTCTTGTGAACGCGGTTTGTTATATTCTTTTGAAGTGAAAGATGGCATAATCGATAAGGGGAATTTAAGAAAATATTTTTTTCAAACTGTCTCAAATTCGTCTTGGGCAAATTTTTCCTATTTGGTCGCTGAAGGGATAAATGATGCAACTAAAGAGGAGCTTCAATTATTATGTGAAAGTTTTAAAATAGGATTTATTCAATTAAATCGAAAAGAACCTGAAGAAAGTGAAATTGTTATCCAAGCTCCCAAAACCGCTCTAGATTGGAATATGATTGATAGAATTGCCCAAGTTAATTCTGATTTCCAGACATATCTTAACAATATATCACTAGCTTATAGAGGACATAATAATCCAGATATTAAACAACCCGAGTGGAGCTCGAAAGAGTTCGCTCTTAAATAGCTGATCTACTATGTGACAATATGTTGTCGTAGGTGTTGTATAAGATATAGGAAATCAAAGGAGGTAGTCAAAATGGATAGTAAACTTACAGATGAAGAAATGTTGCAAACACTAAAGGCAATTAAAGCCTAAGGGTATGTTAATTGGGTGTTACTGAAAAATACATTAAAAGTAACCGACAAAGTAACAATTGCACTGCAAGCTTTACAGAAAAATGGCTTTATACGTGCTACAAATAATGGGGAGTGGATAGTCGATATGAAAAAAATAGAGCAATATTTAGCAAAAGGCCAGGGCACTATTCCATTCAACACCAACGAAACTGAAAAATTGCTGGAGACATCACGTAAAGAAACGATATCGGTTAGAAAAGCTGAGCCTATGAAAATACATCGAAAAAACTGGAGGTTTGCCTTGTTATTTATATTTTTTCTGTGGCCCAGTGGCTTCCCCTACTTTTACATGGGGGCTGTGGGCGCAGGTGTTTGTTATTGGATTGGTTTAATTCTGTCTTTGTTTGTATTAGCAGGTGGTGAGGCAGTAGTGTTGGGCAATAATGGAGAAATGCAAATATTGTGTTTTTGAAGATGAAGATGGCAATTACGTACAAGGAAAATGTACTTGCCCAAACAAATCTAATAAATCGGCGTGTCTAGTACAATTAGGGCAATCTTGTACCTACTATACGATATAAATATTCTAAAGGAGATAAAATATGGCGTTAATTAAATGTAAAGAATGTGGTAAAGAGTTTTCGGACATGGCTGCGGCATGTCCCAATTGCGGGTACAATCCCTCCCTTGAGCGTAAAAAGAAAGAAGAAGAAACTTTGCTTCCAGAGGATAAACGAAAAAGCAAAATTACAGCTGGCTTTTTATGTTTGTTTTTATGGGGATTTGGTGCACACGAGTTTTATTTAGGCAATGTTGGAAATGCTATCGCATGGATAATTGTCGGTGGAATTGCAGCCATAGCAACTGCGATGCTACCCATATTAGTCCTTTTGCTTCTCATTCCAATTATTTGTGCTGTTAAATTGTGGACTATGCCACAAGATAAATTTGATTTGAAATATAATCAAATAACTTCTCCCAAAGGGAAATTAGGGTGTCTTTTTGGTGTAATAGTTGGAATATTCATTTTGCTTGGCTTAATGATGGCCGCGGCACTCCCGCAATACAAAAAAGCCGTAGAACAAGCTCGTACCCGTGCCGCTGCATCTGCACAATATTAATAGTGAGGAAATAGCAAATGAGAACAATTCTAATTTTGCTGGTTATCGGCATTAGCTTTAGTGCCTGTAATAATGGAGAAATTGAACGTTTGGAACGTGAAAATGCTGGCCTCAAAGCGCAGGTCGCTGAATTAAGTGAAACGGAACAAAATCGTTTCAGTAAGGCGGTAGATTTATTTAATACGGCTAAAGATTTGCAAAGCTACCGTTTGGCTGAAAAAACTTTTGCTAGCTTTATAGAAAAATTCCCTGCTTCCAGTTATTTAGAATCAGCAAAACAGCATAAACAACAAGCCAAAAATAAGGCAGATAATATAGAAAAAGTGGCCAATACAAAAGCAGAGATAACTTCTTTAATCGCCCAACGCAAATGGGGAGTAGCTACCAATAAAGTTAATAGCATTAAACCCTTAATAGATAAGAATGAATATAATGCACTATTGAAACAAATTAAAGAGGAAAGATATAAACCACGGAAACTTAGTATAGACCAACTAGTTTCAGAATTGCAAGATATATCATCCGAGCGAGTTTATGGAGGAAAATATTGGGATCGTTGGTGGAATATAGTAGCGCATGGCGAAAGAGTTGAAGTTATTGGTTATAGTAGTTATAATGGAGCTAATATAAGATTTAAAGATTTGGATTTGTTTAGTAAACCAGGATGTGTGAACGGTTCTAATATATCAGTACACTATGGAAAAACAGACAAAGTAAATACTTTTATGAACATGAATTGGCAAAATGTCCCTTGTGGTACAGGATGGAAAGTAGTGGGAAGGGCTTTCCTACTAGAGAGCGGAAGCCAATATATTGAAGCAGAAACTATTGAAAGATTATAAATTTTCCACAATATTTTTATGAAAAGGACATAAAGCATTGCGTTACTGGTACATAATAATGATATTTTGTGGCTTGGTTATGTCATGCCAAGCCCAAGATAGTGATTTGAGCCAAAACTTTAATAAGGTAGAACTGGCATCTGTGTATGACGGGGACACGTTTCGCGTGCATTTGGCGTGTAAATACGGGGTATTTTGCAAAACTATTCCTATTCGTGTGCGCGGGGTGGATTGCCCTGAAATTAAAGGTGGTTCCGCTGAAACTAAAGCCCTAGCCAAAGAGGCTAAATCCTTTACTAAGAATTTCCCCAAAGGCGGTAAAATCCAGTTGCGTAACTGTGGGCGTGATAAATATTTCCGCTTGCTGTGTGATGTCAAAGTTAATGGTAAAAGCCTAGGGGAAGAACTCATCAAGGCCGGACATGCTATCCCCTATGACGGCGGCACAAAAGAGGGATTTTTATAAAACAAATAGGCATCCCCTATATTGAAAGTAGCACAGGTAATTAGCGTTGAGACAAAAATTACTGTTTCCATTTTGCCATTAATTGTAAAAGGTCATTTTTTCTTTCTATATTTTTCTGTTCCAGAAAGTCAAAACTAACGATATTGTTATTTGGCGCTTTTGCCAAAAGTCCCATTTCTTGTAATCGAAGAGAGGCACTCTGAATAGAAACATGTGAAAAGTAAGGAGTTAATTCTCGTACATAATGTGAATTTAATTCTGATGCAGTACGTATACCACGTTTCAATCTTCCATTACAGCAATAATCTCCAGGGCCGTAATACTTAATTGGATAACAATGCCCGAATTTTTCCACAAATTTCCGATGGACAAAATCAGTTGGCATTAATAAGTGCGCGGCAAATATATCAGCTCTTCGCTCAATAGCTAAATGTTCTTCGGTGGTTAAGTATTTAGGAAGTGGTACAATACCATTATGGAAGTCAATTACATGACGTATTTCGTGAGCAAAGGTAAACGCATGACGAGCTTTATTTTGCTCGAGTAAAGATACATCTAATACTATTCTTCTTTTTTTATAATCCGTCAAGCCCCATCTTTCTCCGTCGTCTGTTTTTTTATAAATGTGCGCATAACGTAATTCGTATTCACCGTATTCAGGATAGATAAAACTTGTATAAATACCATCTACATCTGTATGCAGCCAGGTGTTTTCCTTTTTACATTCAAGTAAAAAGTTAGTTGCAATAAGTTCGGCTTCCCGAATATTTTCTAACTCATTTAGAACCATTCTTTCTCAACTTGGTTTTCCTGTATAGAACAAAATCATCGGAAAACCGCTCTTCTAATCGTAAAGCAAAATCTTTTTTCTTTTGTTCTTTGGCAATCTCGGCGAATTCCTGTGGGGCTTTCCCGAAAACCTCTGCCATCCGATATATTACCATCGGTTGCGGCATTTCATTGTATATTTCTACTTTAGAGATATAACTCGGAGACAATAATTTATTTTCTTCTCCAATGGGTCCTAGCTTTTCAATAAAATCCTTTACTGTCCACCCACTCTCCCTCCGCAGTCTTTGTATCAAACGACCAAAAGTTTCTTCGCTTTTCATAATAATATCCTATTTAACACTAAATTTTACTTAATTATACTAAAAGTAGTGTATTATATTTAAGTGAAAATGTCAAATTTCTACATAAACTATTGACATTTTTTCCTGTAATGTCTATACTATCTATATAGTATAAGTGTCGTGTTTTTGTATTTTAGGATAATGGATATGTATAGAAGAAAGAGTTTAATTCTCAAAATCTATAAGAAAGTACAACGCTCAACCGATACTGCGTTTGTACTGGCTGACTTTTATACCTATTCTAGTGATACCGACCAACTTTTGCGTGCCCTGCGCCGTTTAGTGGCCGACAAGGTGCTTATCCGTATTGGTAAAGGCGCGTATGCTAAAGCCAAATTATCTGCACTTACCAACGATTATGTGCCTGATGGGGGTATCATTCGGGCAGGTAGGCAAGCATTACAGAAATTGGGCGTTAAAATCTTCCCTACACAAGCCGAAAAGGATTATAATATGGGCATTAGTACCCAAGTACCCACGGGGCGCGTTGTAGGGGTAAATAAGCGCGTTAGCCGTTTGATTAGCTTCAAGGGATCCAAACTGACGTATGAGCGAATTTAGACCAGTATCATCCAAAATATTACAGGGATTAGCAGAAGAACTAGCCATCAATCCTGCTTTTTTAGAGAAAGATTGGTATGCTACACAGGCATTACGGATTTTACAAGGATTAAATACTCCTGCCTTTACTGCTATATTTTCGGGTGGTACGTGTTTATCAAAAGCATATGGACTGATTAAACGGTTCTCAGAAGATTTAGATTTTAGAGTGCAAGGTACTGAAATTGAATCACGTTCAGCTAGGCGTGAATATGTAGCTCAAATTATAGATACCCTTACTAAAACCCAACTGTTTAAAGAGATTACTGTAAAGAAAGAAGACCAAAGTTACCGTGCCATTTTAACGCTAACTTATCCACATTTATTTGAGCAGGACCAATCTTTAAGACCTCATATTAAAGCGGAACTGATTTTTAACCCTGTAGTCCTAGATGCCCAAATTAAGCACGTACAGAGTTTAGCAGACCTATTTTTACACAATGCTGACGGGGTTTTTAATGTGATTTGCATTAGTCCGATTGAAACAGCAGCTGAAAAGTTAAGTGCTTTGTTATGGCGTACCTTATACAGCAAACAAGATTTTGACCCTACTTTGTTAAGGCACTTATATGATTTGGCTTCTCTAAAAGATATCTTACTATCTAACCAAACCCAATTTAAGGCGTTGCTGGAGCAGATTTATCAAGCAGATCAATCCAAACGGGATAATCAGCACACCTTTGAAACTTTACCACAAGCACTAGCGCATTTACAGCAAGTATTAGTATCACAAACCAAGTACAAGAAAGCATATCAATCTTTTGTAGAGAATATGTGCTATGATACCAATACTTTATCCTTTGGGGAATCGTTGGATGCTTTAAAAACTCTTTTCTAATCTTCATTTGTTGAATCTTTAAACAAATTAAATAAAACAATTAAAGAAATTAAAAGAAATAAAAAATTAAGTAGTTGATGAACCTTAATTAAAAGCTTTCATTTATATTTATAAATTAAATACAAATGGGAGCTTTTATTATGAAATTAATTAAAGTAATTAAACCAAAAACAAATAAATGTAGTATCAGTAGTATAGAGTTGGAAGTATCAGCGGCCTATTGTAATGTGCCCGCTATGAAAATAGATGTGGTGCAGGAAGTAAACATAAGCGATTTAAGCACGGAACTATTTAATACAGAAGAACAGGCTCTAAAAGCCGTCTTCCACAAAATAAGTGGCCATACGGCTTATGAGGTGCCTTGGTTCCAAAAAGGTATTAGCAATGTATTTATTGCCCGTTTATTGACGGATGAGCAAGGGCAGTTAGCCACCGATCAAGCTATTAGCCAATGGAAAAACGGCAATTTACGGCTGAATATGATGGATATTTATGTAACGTTGGCTTATCAATAAAGCTCTCTGCTGTACTTAACCTAAAAACTAACAGGCCCTTTAACGGCTTGTTAGTTTTTTAATGCCATGGAATTGAATGGCATTTTGCAGGATCCTTAATAATTACCATGGCTTCTTTGTAGATTCTGTAAGCAGTAGGAATGCTTATTGAGGGTTGGGTGGACCATTGAAATTGCTGAAATAAACGTGCTTTTGTCCAACCACGCATCCCATAAGGTCCGCTTGAATGTTTCCGATTATCAAATTCAAACCGTTTTACCATGATAAACAGTTCGGCGTATTTGAAAAAACGGGTGCGAGCATAATATTTTGTTGCTAAAGTTCTGCCCTTATTATAATTAGCGCGCCAGCGTTTGAGCGTAGCAATAGAGATGCCATATTTGTTCAGAGCGGGTTGGGTGCCATTGTCTATAGCATACTGTACGATGGCTTCTCTTTCTTGTTCATTCTTAATGCGTTTATATGGTTTTGCAGGTGACTTAGGATATGGCATAGAGGTATTATATAATAAAAGTATCAATTTAGTGATAAATAGTGTTGTGTAATTGTTCATTTTTTCCGTCTGTGCAGTTCCGTTTATGTATTTCATTTACGATCAACGAATAGATCCCATCAAAGGTCTATACCTTAAAGTAAATGGAAGTAAGTTAGGCATGGTGTCAGAGACTCGTAACGGATGTAAATTAACGGCAGTTGAAAAGCAATTAATAACGGAAGAATTAATGCAGTTGGCGGAATTGGCAGTCAATGAATTTTTTAAACAATCAATGAGGGAGCGAACAAATGAAAGCCAAAAAATACAGAGATTCTAAAAAAGCAGTAATTTATTGTAGGGTATCTACGGAAGAACAAGCAAAAGGGGGCGAAAGCCTATCTAGTCAAGCACATAGGTGTAAAGCTTTTGCGGAGCGAAACGGTTATGGTGTGGTGCGAGAATTTATAGAAGAAGGAGAGAGCGGCCGGACGACCAATAGAACTATGCTACAGCAGTTGCTTGGATATTGTTTTAACAAAGACAATAATATCGGGGCCGTCATTTGCTTAAAAGAGGACCGATTTTCACGTAATATTTGTAATTATAGCCAATTAGAAAAAGCCTTACGTGAATCGGGCATTAAACTATTATTTGCAGAAAGTAATAATGAAGAAAGTGCAAGTGGTAGATTAATACGTAATATTAATAATTCCTTTGCGGAATTTGAAAGTGATGTGAATAGTGAAAGAACTAAAGCTGGTCTAGCAGAAGCCTTGGCCAAAGGACGTTGGACTAGGCCTTTGCGAGGATATACTTTTAGATTAAATTTGGAAGGCAAAAAGCAATTATTTCCCAATGAGGATGCTAAATATATACAAAAAATATTTAATTTAGCGGAAATGGGGATATATTCTCAAGAACATATACGTAGTGAAATGAGTAAAGATGGTTTTAAAATTTCCAAGCAAGCATTAAGTCAAATCCTGCATAATACGGTGTATTGTGGTTTATTGCCTGATAAATACGATAGAAACAATGGGGAATATATCCAAGGTATCCATGAGCCTTTGGTTAGCCAAGAAAAGTTTTTTAGAGTGCAGAATATATTAGATGGTAAGAACCGTACAGGTGTGAAAAGATTGCGTAATAATCCATTATACCCTTTACGTGGATATATGTATTGTTGGGTATGTGGCAATAAAATGACAGCTAGTGCGTCGCGTGCTAAAGGGGGAGATTTGTTTTATTATTATCATTGTACGCGACCGCATTGTAATGGATCGAGGGTACAAAAGAAAGTATTGGAAAAGAAATTTATTGAATTTTTACGGCTTATACAACCTCATGAAGAAATAATAAACTTATTCGAAAAATGTGTGGTAGCTAAGTTTCAAGAGAAAACAAAGGAAGCAGAGCAGCGGATTAGACAAATTAACTTAAAAATTACAGATTTAGAAAGCCAAAAAAGCAGAATAATTAGTTTGCTTGCAAAAGGCACGATTGATGATGAAGATGGCAAGATAGAGATAACTAGAATAAAACAAGAAATTAAACAGCAACGCAGTATCTTGGTTGAAATGACAAGTGGTTCCAGTGTGGAAGATTGCTGGTTATTTGCTAAAAAGATGCTTTTGCATATGGCAGAAGCCTGGCTAAATGGAGACTTGGAATTTAAGCAACAGTTACAGGGTTTGATAATGCCAGCTGGTTTTAAGTTTGACGGAAAATTAATCAAACCCATAAAAAACCCCTATTTTTTAAGCATTTTTCAGCAAAAAACAGGGGAAAACATAGAGAAGGGTGGATGACGAGATTTGAACCCGCGACCTCCGGTTCCACAGACCGGCGCTCTAACCAGCTGAGCTACATCCACCATAAATCGGCACTATATTGTAGCAAATTCCTGTTGCAGCCGTAAATAAGCGTTCAGTGTCCAGCGTCCCGTAACAGGTTTTACTTTTCCGTCAATGTTTTTTCCCATTACTGGAGGTGTGTGGCTGTGCCTTGTTGGAGTTAGGTAGCCTCACACAGAGCCTCTGTGTGAAAGTGGCTAAAAAAGCATTTAGAAATTGGTAAATTATGCAGTATGGATAGTCGTTTAATACTGTATTTTATCTGGTTTTTTGTCCCACTGTTCAAACGGTAGTTCCGCTTCCTTTAATTTCAGACATCCCATACAAATTTTGCGCTGGTCCAGTGGCAAAGTAAGCTCCTGATAAATAAACTTATCATCAAAACCGTGCCTGGCCGCACAATCCCGGTCTGCTGCAAAATACAAGGCTTTCGGCCGTGCCCAATAAATAGCTCCTAAACACATCGGGCAAGGCTCACACGAGGAATAAATAATACAATCTGTTAGTTCAAAACTACCTAATTTTTTGCACGCCTGACGAATAGCATCTATTTCAGCGTGCAAAGTAGGATCCTTACTGCTAAGTACCTGATTACAACCACAGGCAATAATTTCTCCGTTCTTTACAATTACCGCGCCAAAGGGCCCCCCGCACCCGGTATTGACATTTTCTTGTGCCAAGCGGATGGCTTGCTGTAAAAATTTTTCATGTATTTTCTGTTCTGTGGCGGTCATAATTTCTCCTGCCCGTTTGTTTAATTATATTATACTTTTACACAACGGGTTGCATTATGTGTATTTTGTATTAATTCATCCCCCAGTAAAATAAAACGCTCATTACCTGCCGTAGTAAAATGAAAATTTTTGCCTTGCAATTCATAAGACAAGCTGTCCTTGTGACCGCTGTATCCCTTATTGATCCAAATTTTTTGCTGGCGATTTAAAAGTCTGCCCCAGTGGGTGCGCACAGACACCCCGGCTATTTTCATTTCTTCGTTAGGCCATATATCCTCAAACGGACGGATAATTTGCCGAAGGTGCAGCTGTTCCTTTAGCAGGGAAATATTCTGAAGCTGTCTTTCTGTATCCTCACTCAATAAGACGCCGTCCAAAGTACGTCCGCCGCTGCGTAAAACTACCCGAGCCAATTTGCTTCCATCTATTCCTGCGCCGATTAAAATACGTTTTCCGCCAGCCGTGCGTAATAGAATAGCGCTGTGGTTCCATTCATTTAATAGCCAAACCGTCGGCGGATTAAAAAATAAATATTGCACTGCAGGGGCAACCACCATCAATACTAACAACGGTTTATATGCTCTGCGAAAAAAGTAGCGCAGTGGCCAGTTAAACAACAAAAACAATCCCGCATAATAAGCCACTATCCAACCAGTACGCCAGGCGGCAGCAGGTACCGAAGCAAACGGCAGCGAGGCAAAACCTTCTACCAATTTTTGGAAAATAAACAAAGTAGCCCACGTAATCGGTTTAAGCAGCCAACTGATATGTAACAGGGAAGTCATATAAAACACAAAACTAACGGCCATTAAAAAGGAAGCCAGCGGCACCAGTATCATGTTGGATAACAATCCGGCGAAGGATATCTTGAAAAATACATTTGTAAACACAGGTAGCAAAACAAGCTGCGTGCTTAGTGTTGCCAAAAAAATCTGCACAAAAAATTGTACCCAGCGTGGCCAGCGGTAAGGCAGCTCATAATTATTCAGGCAAATAATAATGGCCAGCGTAGCCAAAAAGGACATTTGAAAACCCGTCTCAAAAACGGCGGACGGGTTAATGAGCAAAATGATAAAACAGGAAAGAACCAGTCCCTGAAAAACCCCGCTATTGCGGTGCAAAAAGTATCCGCTTACCGCACAGACCGTCATAAAGTAAGCCCTTACCAGTGGGGCATCTGCTCCGGCCAGTAATGTATATATGCCTGCAATAAATAGGGCAAGTAGTACCGTTTTGCGGCGGCTAGTTCCAAACAAGGCACAAAAAGCAAATACTACTAGGGTCACAAACCCTACATTTCCGCCGGAGGCTACTAACAAATGAATGGCACCGCTATCTTGGAAGTCTGTGTATAATTCCTCATCAATTTCACCCCGTTCTCCCAATAATACGCCGCCTGCAATAGCGGCCAGGTTGCGGTTAAAATTTTGCTCAAAACTGTCCAAAATATCTGCCCGCAAGGCTGCAATTGCACGGAAAAACCAACTGGGCCGCTGCAGCTGTGTTACGCGTGTTACCTTTATTTCCGTAAATACATTTTTGGTTGCTAAATAAGAGGCCCAATCAAAATTACCCAGCAGCTCCACCGAGTACGGTTTTTTCAACCGTCCGCTCATTTCCAGCGTTTCATGCCAGGCCGGGGTATATTGGACAAAACGTGCATATACATACCCATTTGCCTTTTTCCCATTAACGGAAAGTACCTTAACAATTACATTGGTGCTTTTCTTTTTGGCGGACGGGAAACCGACCACTTTACCTGTCAGGGTAACTTCGTTTTGTGTAATCTGATGAAAGACATCGTGTGCGCCCGGATGCGGCGTATAGAAGAAAGTTAAGAAACCAATATACACTATCAGCAGCCACAACAGCGGCCTTTTGTAATAACTTGCGTGCATAAGAAATGCCAGATTAAATCTTGGTACGGCCTTTAAGCGCGTACCCTAAGGTCATTTCATCCATATAGTCAATATCACCGCCCAGCGGTACACCATAACCAATACGGCTGATGCGTCCTACCAGTCCGCGCAATAAATCTGCTAAATATAGAGCTGTCGTTTCTCCTTCTGCATCCGGATCGGTAGCTAAGATGACTTCTTCTATGGACGGGTTGGCTGACTCAATACGTGTGAGAAGTTCCTTTACTTTCACTTGTTCTGCACCGCGGCCTTCCATGGGCGAAATGGAACCGTGCAGCACGTGATATAAGCCTTTAAAAGCTCCCGTTTTTTCAATTGCTTCAATATCCTGCGGATCCTCCACTACGCAAACGGACGTGCGGTCCCGGTCTGGATCTGCACAAATAGAACAAATCTCCCGCTCGCTGTAAGCGTGGCAAACACGGCAGAGTTTCACTTCTCTTTTCATACCCAGCACCGCTTCTACAAATTCTTCTGCTTCTCCCTGCGGTGCACGCAAAAAATAGGCCGCAAAACGCTCCGCTTGCCGCGGGCCTACTCCGGGCAATCTGCGCAACGCGCGAATCAAGCGGTCTAAACTTTGCATATTACGCTAATATTTCTCCATCAATAACATCCAAAATGTCTTTTACTTCTTCGGGCACTTCTTGAACAGAAACAGATGTTTCTTTTGCGGTGGTTTGGCTGTCCAGAGCTTTTTCAGACGTTCCTGCTGCCGGGATGGCCTCCGCCGAAAAATCAGCTTTTATAAAAGGCTCTTCTTCGCTAATGGTATCCTTGGTTGGGGCCTTAGCCGCTTGCTGGGGGAAGGCTTGTCCAGACGCAGCCGAAGGTTGTGCAGAGCAAGCAGCCTGCATCTCCTCAGCTTTGTATGCGGTGATGGTAAAGGTAATATGACGTCCGCTTAAAGCGAGGGCCTTTTTTTCTATTTCAGGTAATTTAGTAGTAACGGGTACTTTATAAAATTCTTTTCCCTTGCCAAAATGAAGATTCCAGTGGTCTGCGTCAAAATGTACCGTACAATTTGTCAAAGCATCATATACAAAAATACTGGGCTTAAAAGCTTGTACCAATGCGGTCCATAAGGTCTGGTTATCTGACGCGGCGGATTTGTTCGTTTTTGCCGGTTCAGATTTGGTTTTAACTGAGTGTGAAGGTTTGGCAGTTTCCGCAACAATTGGTGCGGACTGTATTTGGCTAGTGCGGGGAGCAGCTTTAGCTGCTGGTTTTTCCGCGGGTGTTTGCGGGTGCGATACGGTATTTAGCGGTGGTGGAGTAATCCCTCCTGTATTTCCTCCCCGTTCCAAGGCTTCCAACCGGCGGATAAAGCCTTCTATGTCCAGACAACTGTCCATGATTGTAAACAATCCGACTTCTGCACTTACCAAAGCGTTATCAGAAAATTTAACTTCCTCGGCCAGTTTATTAATCTTACGTGATAAAGCAGCTAATAAGCCCGGCGAAGCAAGTGTCGTAATTTTTTCTGCTTTTTCAAACGGTGCGCTACCTTGGTTAAGCGCAAAATAAAACAAATCCCCCAACGCATTCTTTAAATCCTTCAAGAAAGAATTAGCATCGAACCCCTCCGCACGCAAGGTTTCAAAGACCGCGTGCAGCGCGGTATTGTCCTTTTGCACCAGAGCCGTAATGGTTTGTGCCAATAAATCATTCGGAGTTAACCCTAACATTTCACCTACTAACTTATCATCAATTTTGCCGTCAGAGTAAGCAATAGCGCGGTCCATTAGGGTCAGCGCATCGCGTAAGGCTCCGCCGGCATTTTTGGCAATAATGCGGGCTGCTTTTTCGGTTAATTTTAATCCTTCCGCTTTAGCCAGTTCCAATAAATGTTTGGTAATTTCATCGGCCGTAATCGGACGGAAACGGAAGGTTTGGCAGCGCGAAACGATAGTAGCCGGTACCTTGTGTTTTTCCGTGGTGGCTAAAATAAATACTACATGGGCGGGCGGCTCTTCAATAGTTTTTAAGAGTGCATTGAAGGAGCTGGCAGAAAGCATATGTACTTCATCCAAAATAAAAACTTTAAAACGGTCTCGCGATGCTGCCAACGCCACGGTATCAATAATCGCTTGCCGTACTTTTTCTACTTGCGTATTGGAGGCAGCATCTAATTCCAATACATCCATATCGGCACTTTGGGCAATTTCCCGGCATTGCGGGCATTGTCCGCATGGCTCTCCTGTAGGCTG
Organism: Candidatus Avelusimicrobium sp.; assembly: GCA_045593365.1. Taxonomy (GTDB): domain Bacteria; phylum Elusimicrobiota; class Elusimicrobia; order Elusimicrobiales; family Elusimicrobiaceae; genus Avelusimicrobium. The sequence goes on along the minus strand of JAZNWO010000070.1, from coordinate 15,805 downwards.
TGTGTTTCCGTGCCCGGTGCAGTTCAATGCTTTGGCCAAAATACGAGCTGTCGTAGTTTTGCCGCAACCGCGCGGTCCATAAAATAAATAAGCGTGTGCAATACGTCCTAATTTTAGTGCATTTTTTAAGGTTTTGGAAATGCTTTCCTGGCCGACCATATCCTCAAATTTTTGCGGACGGTATTTATTGGCTAAACTAACATACGGGGTGTTTTCACTCATGCTGAACCTCTCAAATTCTAGGGATGCTGCCTAATTAAAATTCTGTGCTGGCCGATAAGGAAAAATATGTTTTCCGGTTTTCCTCGCGGTTCTGTTCAAAAACTTCTACCCCGCCGCTAAAGGTACTTTTTCCCCAATGGATGGCCAATCCTCCGGCCACGGATACCGTATAATCGCTATAAGCCAAATACTTGTAGCGGGCATAAACTGCATACGGAGTAATCCAAGAAGTACGGTATGCCACACGGGCTGAAGCGATATCGCTGACAAATCCCTGCACAATAGCTGTCATAAACGGGATTTCCGTCCAGTTGGCTGCCAAATCCGCAGCGGGCCGATGACTATATTCTATCACTTTATCATAGCGGGCTTGCAGAAAAAATTTACCCAATTCACTGCCTAATTCGGCAATAGCCAAAGTGGCAGTAGTATGAAAATGTCCGGGATATCCCCGTCCGTCTGCGTACGCTGTAATGTCGTAAAAGGACTGTCCGCCCTGCACGCGTACATACGGGTTTTTAAACGGCCCGCACAGATAACACAGAGCATACTGTGCACCTGCCAGGTAACCCATATTTTCAAAACCCATACGCCGCGGAATATAATGCGCGGTCATAGAGATAGCCAGCGCATCGTTTAAGTCATACTGCACGCTTAGTGCACCTTTTCCGGTTGCTCCGGTTTCATCCTCTTCTTTATCGCTGATACGGTAATAACCACCTGCCGGAATAAGCGTAATTCCATTATCTAAATTCCACACATAGCTGCCGCGCATGGCGGCGTAACCGCGTTCTCCGCTTACGCTTGAAAAACTAAGCTGCCCGTAGCAAAATGCACACGGGCAGAGGAGTAAAACCAAACTAATAAGCGTACGGAGAAAACGCATTATTTTGCTTTGTTAGCCTTCTTGTCTTCGTCTTGTAAGAACTTGACGTAATTGGTGGCTTTGCGTTTTTTCCAGGCGCCTTTGTGATAACCGTATCCAATAATCAAAGGAATCAGCGTAGTGCATTCGCCGTATACCATTTGTTCCAAAGCGGTGGATACTTTACCCCAGCTGGACGCTTCCTTTAAGGTAGAGCCGGAAAGCGCACCGTCACGCACATCGGCTACGGTAATTTGTACCGCGTATTTGTGCATCGGAATATCCGCGCCTAAAATCTCAGCCGCCACCACGGTATCTTGTGCAAAGTTTTTTGGCACGCCGCCGGACCACATCATCAGGCCCGTTTCTTTGGCTTTGATTTTGATTTTGGTTAGTTCCAAGAAATCTTTGGCGCTGTCAATAGACACGTGTTTGCCCGGATGTTGTGTTTGGTGTGCTACAAAACCAAATCCGGCTGAGCAGTCAGAAAACGCTGGCACAAACACGGGCACACCGTATTTGTAGGCATTGTAAACAATAGAATCTTTACCTTTTTTATTTTCTTCCAACCATTTACCCATTTCCCAAATAAATTCGCGGGAAGAATACGGGCGCGGCTCTAAATACTCGCAGATTTTATGAATAGTCTCATCACATTCTTTGAGTTGGTCTTCGTCAATATAGGTGTCATAAATGCGGTCAATGTGCAAATCGCGTAGCAAATTATCGTCTTGATTATACGGTGTGCCGATATAATGTTTGTAACCTAATGCTTCAAAAAAGTCTTGGTCCACAATGTTGGCACCGTTGGAAACGATAGCATCTACCATGTGGTTTTGAATCATATCTACCACTACTTTTTTCATACCGGCAGACACCAAAGATCCCGCAATACATAAAATGACAGAGCATTTTTTATCAGCCAGCATCATATTATAAATCTTGCTGGCGCGGGCCACTTCGCGCGACGCGTAGGCCATGTGCTCAAACGCTTCTACCATCGGCACCACATTGTATTTTTTCATATCAATGTGCTGGATTGTTTTTTTGAGGAAGTCTCTTTTCGTCGGTTTTGCCATTTTTTGTTACACCTCTGTTTGGGGATTTGCGCTTAAAAATAAGCGAGTTTGTTTTTATGCGATTTCTCGTATACTAAATTATATGAAAATTTGACAAAATTTCCTAGTAAAATATGTAAAATAAAACAAAGAGATTTTTAATTATTTTCAAAGGAGCCCTTTATGTATCCCGAACTACAAAAAAATGACCCGGAAATTTTTAAGGCTGTTGCCGCGGAACTTAACAGACAACGCCACAAACTGGAACTTATTGCCTCTGAAAATTTTACTTCGCTGGCAGTCATGCAAGCGCAAGGCTCTATTTTAACTAACAAATATGCCGAAGGATATCCCGCCAAACGCTACTACGGCGGATGTGAATATGTGGATGTGGTGGAAAGTTTAGCCATTGAACGCGCCAAAAAAATCTTTGGGGCCGAACACGCCAATGTACAGCCGCACTCTGGCGCGCAAGCCAATATGGCGGTGTATTTTGCCCTGTTGCAACCCGGCGATACGGTGCTGGGTTTAAATCTTTCGCACGGCGGGCATCTAACACACGGCCACCCGATGAATTTTTCGGGCAAGCTCTACAACATTATTGCCATGAATGTGCGTAAAGATACCGAAGAAATTGACTATGATGAGGCCGCGCAACTGGCAAAAGAGCATAAACCGAAATTAATTTTTGCGGGGGCATCTAACTATTCGCGCAAATTTGATTGGAAACGTCTGCGCGAAATTGCCGACAGTTGCGGCGCGTATTTAGCGTGCGATGTGGCGCATTATGCAGGCTTAATTGCCGCCGGAGAATATCCCAACCCGGTCCCGTATGCTGACGTAGTAACCACCACCACACATAAGACCTTGCGCGGTCCGCGCGGCGGGCTGATTTTGTGTAAAGAAAGTTTGGCTAAAGCGATTAATTCGGCAGTATTCCCAGGCACGCAGGGCGGTCCTTTGATGCACGTAATTGCCGCCAAAGCGGTTTGTTTCGGTGAGGCGCTCAAACCCGAATTTAAGGCGTATCAGCACCAAGTGGTTTTGAATGCCAAAGCATTGGCAAAAGCGTTGCAGGACAAAGGGTACCGCTTGGTGGCGGGCGGTACAGACAGCCATGTGATGTGCCTTGATTTGCGCGCCAAAAGCATTACCGGAAAAGCCGCCGAAGCCGCATTGGACAAAGCGGGCATCACCGCCAACAAAAATACCATTCCGTTTGATCCGGAAAAACCGTTTGTTACCAGCGGACTTCGCATCGGCACGCCGGCGATTACCACACGTGGTATGAAAGAAAAAGACATGCTACAAGTGGCTGATTTTATTGACCGCGCGATTAATCATCACACCGATGAAAATTACTTGGCGGCTGAAGCGCAAGAAGTGGAAAAATTCTTAGAAAATTTTCCGCTGTATCCAACATTATAAAACGCCGACACTTGTACATACTGTTCTTGCAGTATGATTGGTCCCGACAGTGGGAGAATCTACTATATTTCCCTGCCACCATAAACAAATTAGTTTTTTGATGGAGTCATCCGTTGTATCTACATTTGTAAGAGCCCAATCGTGAGTACTGGTTTTAGAAACACCGATACGCGCGCCACCCAGCCAATTATTCCCCGTGGTTCCGTCGGCATTATAGGTTGTGCTGAGCGTAATGCCACAATGTCTATTCGTACAACCCACATCCCATGCCCCCGCTTTGGGCAAACAATTGAGTGTGTTTGAACAAGGCGTACCGGGTAAATCAATAGCTAATCCGCCAGTGGCATCTGTACCGGTAAAACGGGTCGTTTCTGCCGGAAATCCATTTTCCAGTAAATAAGCATCTATGGCTTGTTTAGCGGAAGAAAATACTCCGTTTACTTCACTAAGCCTGGCTCTTTGTACTGCCTTTGTATATTGCGGCAGTGCAATGGCCGATAATATGCCGATGATTAAAACAACAACTAACAGCTCTATGAGTGTAAAACCAAAAGAACTTGTCATTCCCGAAAGTCGTAATCGGGAATCTCCCGCTTTTCTCTTTTTTGTATAACCAATAAGGGAGATCCCCGATAGGAACACTCGGGGATGACATCCTTTTTGAAATATTTTTTTATTTTCTTTCATATCCTCTCCTATGTCTTTTTATAACCTTGCGACCTAGCGCAAGGGGCGTCAAAAAATGATTTTTTGCAATTTAAGACCACAGATAGTTTACCAAAAAAAAAAAACGAGTCAAGGCCTACCTTCACTTTTTTAAGCGGTTGGCAAATAACCCTTTTCGCACAGGCGGCGGCCTTGCCTAAAGTGGTATAATATATAGTAAGTAAGGAGCCTAATATGTGGGATTATACAGATAAAGTGATGGATCATTTTCGCCACCCGCGCAATGTGGGTGCTATTGAAAACGCCGACGCAACGGGCCAAGTGGGCAGTTTGGTTTGCGGTGACGCATTGAAACTAACTTTAAAAATCAACAAAGAAACCGAAGTCATTGAAGACGCCAAATTTGAGACCTTCGGCTGCGCCAGTGCTATTGCTTCCTCGTCGGTGCTTACCGAAATGATTAAAGGCAAAACGCTGGCTGACGCGTCCAAAATTACCAATCAGGATATCGCCGATGAATTAGGCTCTCTTCCCGCTGAAAAAATGCACTGTTCCGTGATGGGTATGGAGGCCTTGGAGGCTGCCGTGCAAAGCTACCGCCAAGGCGGCAAACCTGTGGTGTTTGAGCAAGAAGCCGAAAAAATAGTGTGCCATTGTTTTAATGTGTCCGAGGAGGCCATTATTAAGGCTATCCGCACCAACCATTTAACGACGGTAGAAGAGGTTACCTTTTATACCAAAGCCGGCGGTGCTTGCGGCAAGTGCAAAGGCGAAATCCAAAAGATTTTAGATAAAGTAAATTCCTGTGCAGTACCTGTTCCGCCCGATAATACGGACAAAAAATTTGCGGATTTAACAATTGTAGAAAGAATTAAACGTATTGAAAAAGTGTTAGAAGAAAACATCCGTCCGCAACTAAATATGGACGGCGGCTCGGTGGAGCTGGTGGATGTAAACGGGCTTACAGTCAAGGTGCGTTTAATTGGTATGTGCAGCGGTTGCCTGGCGGCAGATGCTACCCTGAAAGGATTTATCGAACGCACGCTTAAAGAAAAAATTGATCCGGAAATGGTAGTAGAGAAAGTTGGATGAAACTCATTTACTTAGATAACAATGCCACTACGCCTATCGCGCCGGCTGTATTTGACGCGATGAAACCGTATTTTGAAGGCAAATACGGCAATGCCTCCTCTATGTATCCGCTGGCGGCGGAGTCTCATCACGCCATGGAAACCGCCCGGCAGCAAGTGGCGGATTTAGTCGGCGCGGCGTACGCAGATGAAATTATTTTTACTTCTTGCGCTACCGAAAGTGATAACACTGCTATTTTTTCCGCGGTGCGCAGTTTTCCGGCTAAAAAGCATATCATTACTTCTGCAGTAGAGCATCCGGCTATTATGCATCCTTTGCGCTATTTGGAATCTAAAGGGTACAAAGTGGATTATATCGGGGTGGATAAACAAGGCCGCTTTGATTTAAACCAATACAAGGCCGCTTTGAGTGACGACACGGCTTTGGTTAGTGTGATGTGGGCCAATAATGAAACCGGTACCATTTTCCCGATAGCGGAAATTGCCCGGCTGGCCAAAGCGCACGGGGCGCTGTTTCATACCGACGCAGTACAAGTGATTGGCAAAATGCCGCTGGATATCAAAAACACGCACATTGATATGCTTTCTTTGTCCGGACACAAATTTAATGCGCCCAAAGGCGTGGGCGCGCTGTATGTGCGGCGCGGAACGCGTTTTACGGAATTTATGATGGGCGGACACCAGGAAAAAGCCCGCCGCGGCGGCACGGAAAATATCCCATACATCGTCGGACTGGGTTGGGCCGCTGAACTGGCCAAAACCCGTGCAGCTAACGGAGAAACACTTGCCAAAATGGCTGCCTTGCGCGATTATTTGCAAAACGGTTTGTTGGAAAAAATCCCGGACAGCAAACTCAACGGCGACCCGGACCACCGCGTACCCAACACGGTCAACATTAGTTTTGGCTATGTAGAGGGTGAGGCAATTTTGATGCACCTCAACGAATACGGCATTTGCGCCTCGTCGGGCTCAGCGTGTACGTCGGGTTCGTTGGAGCCGTCACACGTTATGCGGGCAATGGGGGTGGATTTTCAGTTTGCGCACGGCTCGGTGCGGTTTTCTTTATCGGAAGACACCACACAAGCTGAAGTAGATAAAGTGCTGGAAGTATTGCCGGGCATTATAGAAAACCTACGCAAAATTTCCCCGTTTGCTAAAATGAAAAAATAGAAATTGTTGGATTTATTTCCGGGCGTGCTTGTACAGCACGCCCGGTTTTTATTAGAATAAATTTGACGGAATATTTGCTGCACCTAAGGAGATTTTATGAAGAAACTGCTGTTACTGATAGCTGTATTTTGGGCCGCGGCAGGTTTGTTTGCCAAAACAACCACCATTTATCACACCAGTGATTCGCATGGATTTTATTATCCGCGTAACGGGCAAGGCGGTTTTGCCGCGCTGGCCAATGTGCTTAAAAACGGCCCGCAGCCGTATTTGCTGTTAGATTCGGGCGATTTTGCCAACGGCACGGCCGAGGCTAAACGCTCCAAAGGTATCAAAAGTGCGCAAATAATGAATAAGGTAGGCTACCACGCTACGACGGTAGGTAACCACGAATTTGATTTCAAAGATCCCGCCGTGGAGCCGATGTTTACGGCATTGGATTTCCCGGTATTGGCGGCTAACTTTTTAGACGCCAAAACCAAACAATATCCGGCCAATGTTAAACCGTACCAAATTTTTGATATAGACGGGGTCAAGGTGGCCGTTATCGGACTGGCTAACACGGACCCGACCAATGCCAGCAAGAAATATAAATTTAAAAAACCGCTTAAAACCCTGCGCAAAGTCTTAAAAGAAGTGGAAGCACAGCAGCCGGATGTGGTGGCGGTTATTGTGCACGATTCTTTGAAAGATGATAAGCATGGTACTAAACCCTATGTGGGCGAAATTGCACGTAAATTTGGCGGGCGGGTCCATTTGGTATTTGGCGGGCACGCACATAAAATTGTACAGAACGAAACCCTTAACGGTGTGCTCTTTACTGAAAGCGGCTGTTATGTGGAACAAGTTAGCAAGGTGACGGTAGAAACCGATGACCAAACCGGTAAATTCCTTTCTGCAAAATCAGAGCTTATCCCATTGATGGTTGACACCGTCGGGCAAGATAAAGAGGTGGCAGCTTATGCAGAAAGTTTGAAAGAGCCCGGCATGGAGGAAGTTTTCGGCGTGGCTGCGCAAACTATTACGCGCGTTTCCCCGGTGGAGGGACATAAAGACGGCCCGCTAAATGACTGGATTGCCGATTTGGGCCGTGCCTATGCCGGCACCCAAATTTTTGTGCACAATAACGGCGGCACCCGGGTGGATATGAAACAGGGTCCTGTCTCCAAACGCGATACCGTAGATATGCACCCGTTTGAAAACAGCATTGTCAAAATGACGGTAAACGGGAAATTTTTAAAATTTTTAGTTAAAAATTCCTTATTGCCGCGCAGCTTGTTTTCCTATTCCGGTATGACGGTTACGTACCGTAATCACAAGGGAAAAGTAAAAGATTTGCAGCTTTTTGTGGACGGCAAACCCGTAGAAGACAAAGCCCTCTATACTTTGGCTACCAATGATTACATCGCCTATGGCGGTAGCGAGGGATGGCCGTTTAAGCGTATTAAAGACAGCGAAAAGGAGCCAGTCGGTACAGGCAATGTGCGCAGTATTTTGGAGGAGGGTATCCGGGCCCAATCTCCGCTTAAACCCATTGCTACCGGGCGTATTCTTGAAACGAAATGAAAACAGCTGTCCGCCTTTTTGTTTTGTTGGCCGTTTTGGGTTGTTTAGGGTGCACGCCAAAACAATTACCCTCTGTCCAACTGTTTGTAACGGCAGATATAGAGGGAGTGTTTTGGTCGCGGCCTGAACCGCGCTACGGTAATGAGGTAACGGGCGGGCTTTCCATTTTAAAATCCTTCCTAGATAAACAAACGGTCCCCTTTTTGTTATTGGAGGGCGGTAACTGGTTCTCACAAACGCCGGAGGGCACCTTGTCCCAAGGAGATTATTTTAATACCTTGGCCTCCACACTTCCCTATGCTGCCCGCTCATTTACGGAAAAAGATTTGATGTATGGCTGGGGCTCGCTAAGCCACATTTTAAAAACATCTCCGGCACCATTTGTGCTTTCTAATGTCACACTGCCTAACGGACGTTTACCCGCCGGTGCAAAGCCATGGTTAATAGAAACGGTGGGCGATTATAAAATTGGTATTTTGGGTTTAGTTAATTTGCAGACAACCAAAGACCGGCAGCGTTTGGGCGGCTTAAAAATAGCAGATCCGGTAGAAACTGCCCGGGAGTTAGTGCCGCAGCTGCGCGAAAAGGGCGTGCAAGCCGTTGTAGTATTGAGCGGGCTTAACTCGCTAGAAGGCCAACGCACGCTGCCTGATACAGAACTGGCCGAGGAAGTGAGCGGAATAGATGTGATTATTAGTGCGGGTATGGGGCGTGAAAATGCCGATACGGCCCGGGTAGGCAAAACATGGATTATTTATCCGGGGGCCCGTCTGGACAGTGTGGGTAAAATTATTTTGTTCTTTGCTAAAAACGGCGAAGTGGCTGAGGTCCAATTTGAGGATGTAGTTTTGTACCGGCGGGATTTTGGTGAGGATAGTGTTATTTTAGAAGCAGTGGAGGAGTTGCGACGTACCACCCGCGGGCAAATGGTCCGCACGGTAGGTAAATCGGAGGAAAAACTTACTGGACGGTTAGACGGCGAGTCTAGACTGGGAGATTGGGCAGCGGAGTGTTTGCGTAAATGGGCCAAGACGGACGCAGCGGTACTTAATTCCTCCTCGCTGCGTGCACCGCTGCCGCAGGGAGTTGTTACACAGTATGATTTGTATAATTTGTATCCGTACAATGATAATGTGACGTATTTGACGATTAAAGGTTCGGCACTTTTGAAGGCTTTGGAAGAAGGACTTCTGGTGCCGGATAATTTTACTCAAATCTCCGGCATGAAAATACGCTATAATCCCGAAGCCCCCGCAGGCAAACGTATTGCTTCGGTGCGTATTGCTGGAGCGCCGCTGGCTCCGTGGGTGACGTACCGTGTGGCGGTAACGGATTATATGTTGGCCGGAGGAGCCGGGCATGACGGTTTTATTGATTCCCTAGAATTTAAGAATACACAAGTGGAAATGCGCACCGTATTACGTTTGTGTTTAGCGGGAAAGAAAGCTGTAAGCGCGCCGGAGTTAGGCCGGTGGAGTATAAGCAAATGAGCGGTGTTCGTGCAGTGCAAATCGGGTCTTTTTTTGCGCCCAATAATGTGTGGCTGGCTCCTATGGCGGGTGTAACTGACGGACCGTTTCGCGCTTTATGTTTGCGCGGCGGCGCGGGCGTGGTGTGTGCTGAAATGGTTTCTGCACACGCCGTACACTACGGCAATGCGCGCAGTACGCGTATGTTGCAAATTGATCCGCGTGAAAAACCCGTTTCCATGCAAATTTTTGGCTCAGATGAAGTGACGATTGCCGAGGCCGCCCGCGCCGCGCAAGACCGCGGGGCCGATATCGTAGACATTAATGCGGGCTGTCCGGTTAAAAAAATCAATAAAGCCGGTTGCGGCTGCGTACTGATGAAAGACCCGGTGCACTTGGGGCGATTGGTTGCGGCTGCCGTCAAAGCGGTTAAAATTCCGGTCACGCTTAAAACGCGTATTGCCTTAAAACGCGGCACCATTTTAGGGCCGGAAATTGCGCGTATTGCCGAGTCTGAAGGCGCGGCAGCTGTTATGATGCACGCGCGTGTGGCAGAAGATATGCACGCCGGGGCACCGGATTTGGAGGCACTCTCCCGTGTTTGCGCTGCGGTAAAAATCCCGGTGTTTGGAAATGGCGGCATTGGCGGTGTGGAAATAGCACGAAAGTTTTTTGACACAGGTTGCGCAGGGTTGCTCATTGGCCGCGCGGCCGTAGGCAACCCATATATTTTCCGCGATATTAAGGATGGTTTGGCAGGGGAAAAAATCACACCGCTTGACTACAAGCGCCGCGCGGAAATATACCTGGCGCTTATTGAAGAAAATGTAGCTCACTACGGCGAACGCATTGGCGTAGGCCGCAGTAAAAAAATGGCGGGTTACTGGTTGCGCGATTTCCCGGGCGCAGCGGATTTTCGTGCCCGTTTTGTGCGGCTGGAAAAGTTAGCGGATATCAAAAAATTGTTTACAGAAAATTTATTTACATAAATTACCAAATACATTAGTTTTCGTTTCCCGAGCCCGAAACCCCTAGGGTAAAAATATTCATCCGGAAAAAGTGCTTCTTATGAGCTTTGGGTCAATGGTGGCGGAACCATCGGAGCCGTTGTGGGAAAGCACAAAGATATTTCCTATCTCCAAGACTTTGCACCTTGCCGTTTAGGCGAGAGACAATGCAGGGCCGACGTAAATGACACCAAAGGACAGGAAATATGTAAATCTATGGGTGGTGTTTATTTGGACACGTATGACGATGAAAAGGCGTACAAATTGCCCTAACCTTTTATCATCTCAAAAAATTCTTCGGGCGTGAGGATTTTGACGCCTAATTCTTGCGCTTTTTTGAGTTTACTGCCAGCGGCTTTGGCCGCCACTACAAAAGAGGTTTTGGCCGATACGCTGCCGCTGGTTTTGGCGCCGTGTTGCCGTGCCAATTGCTCAGCCTGCGTGCGGGTCATTCCCTCTAATTCTCCGGTAAAAACTACTGTTTTCCCTTCCAACACGCGTGAGGATACCTGCTTTTCAGGTTGCGTAAAATTAAGTCCGATTTGACGCAATTGCTCAATTTGTTCGCGCGCCGCCGGGTCATGGAAAAAATCATACACACTTTGCGAAACGGCTGCTCCCACATCGGGAATTTTTTGCAAATCCTCCGGGGTGGCGTTCATCAAGTTATCCAGATTGTGGAAATAATCGGCTAAGGTTTCGGCGGTTTTGGCCCCGACAAAAGCAATTCCCAAGGCAAACAATAAACGAGACAGCGGCCGTTTTTTGCTGGCTTCCAATCCGTCTAATAAATTTTGTGATTTTTTCTCTTTGAAATTTTCCAGTGAAAGCAAATGAAAGAAATTTAAATTGTATAAATCCGTAAAATTGCTGACAAATTGGCGCTCTACCAGTTCGTCTACTACGACGTCGCCCATGCCCTCAATATCCATTGCCCCACGGCTGGCATAATGTAAAATGCGCCCTTTAATTTGCGCCGGGCACGACGGATTAACACAATAATATCCCACTTCGCCGTCTGCTTTGTATACGGGCCGTCCGCAAGAAGGACATTGGGAAGGGGGAATAATATCCCGGCTGCCGCAATGTTCGGCTACTTTGATTACTTTGGGAATTACTTCTCCGGCCCGTTCCAAGATGATTTTATCCCCGATACGCAATCCTAACCGCTTAATTTCGTCAAAATTATGCAGTGTGGCATTGGAAATAACCACCCCGGCACAGGAAACGGGTTCCACTTGTGCCACCGGCGTAATTACACCGGAGCGACCAACTGAAAATAGTACATTATTAACGGTGGTGGTGGCTTGTTCGGCAGGATATTTAAAGGCAATGGCCCAGCGCGGGCTCTTGGCAGTGCTGCCTAAAATGCGTTGCTGCGTAAAATCATTTACTTTGATAACTAACCCGTCCGTATCAAAAGGCAGGTCGTGGCGTTTGTTGTCAAAGTCATTATAAAATTGGATGATTTTTTCCAGCGAAACAGTTTGCAGCCGTACGGGCGAAACAGAAAAACCCCATGCCTGGCAATCTGCAATAAATTGGCTGAAACTGCCAGCAGTTACGTCGCCGCGGCCATAGGAATGGGCAAAAAATTTAAGCGGACGCCCGGCGGTAATAGTAGGGTCTTTTTGGCGCAAAGAACCTGCCGCAGCGTTGCGCGTATTAGCAAAAATAATTTGATTGTGTGCAGCTTGTTTTTCATTGAGTATTTCCAAATCAGCTTTGTCTAAATAAATTTCTCCGCGCACTTCCAATACGCCTGCGGGCGCGTTTTTCAAACGGTGCGGAATAGACTTAATCGTGCGTACATTGGCGGTAATATCCTCGCCTGTTTTTCCATCGCCGCGGCTGGCTGCTGTGATTAGTACGCCGTCCTGATACGTCAGTGAACAGGATACTCCGTCAATTTTGGCTTCCAATACCATTTCAAACTGGTCGGTACTAAGCAGTTTGGCGCAGCGTTCGTGCCAGGCACGTACATCCCCGGCATTATAGGAATTGTCTAGACTCATCATCGGTACCCCATGTATGACTGGAGCAAAGGTGGCGCTGGCATAACCGCCCACGCGTTGGGTAGGGGAATCAGGCGATTTAAATTGCGGATATTTTTCTTCCCATTCTTTTAATTGTTGGTACAATTCATCGTACTGTGTATCGGACAAAATAGGGTCGTCCAAATCGTAATAACGGTGGTTGTGAAATTCAATTTCTTTGCGTAACCGTGCAATTTCTTCGGCAGGATTGATGGCCATGGGGCCCCCTGTTAAGGACGTTCTTTTTTTAATTGGTCCAGCAGACCATTAATAAATTTACCCGAATTATCTGTAGAATATTTTTTGGCTAGTTCTATGGCTTCGTCAATTACCGCAGGGGCAGGTGTTTTTTCGGCGCTAAAGACCAGTTCGTACGCAGCCATACGCAGGATAGAACGGTCCACCACCGACATACGGCCAAGCGTCCAATTTTTAGCATATTTAGATACCAGCGTATCAATTTGCGGTAAGTAACGGGTAGTGCCGTCCACTAGGTCTTTACAGAAGGCGAAATTTTCGGCTAGTTCCTGCTGAAAATCCGCAGCATACGGCGCGACTTTTTCTCCGTCTAACATTTTGGCGCTGTCAGCGTAGTACAAACATTGCAAAGCACATTCTCTGGCCATTCTGCGGTTACTCATGGACTGCACCTCGCGGTAAAGTTAATTTATTTTACTAAATTTGCGTGCAAGTGGCATAGCGGCTGTGCAGGTCCTATTTTTACATGGGTCCTTTTTGCAGAATAAATAGGTCTAAAGACTCAGGCATTGCAGTAGATGGAAAATATACTATAGGAGAAGGCAGAGCAAAGATAAGGAGAAAAGAATGAAAAAGGGAATGATATTAGCAGTAATGTGTATGTGTTGTTGTGTAGCGGCGTTTGCGCAAGACTATAACGAGGACAACCATTTTGAGCAAATTGCCAAACAAATAAAAAGTTTAGAACGGTTAGAGGAATTGCCGTATGGGTTCTATATAGATGTCACAGAACAGAATACAAATGCGTTTGAGACAAAATGCCGCAAGGTATTCTATTCGGCTCAAGAAGTATACTATAGCCATAAGCAAAACTTTAATGCCGCCTATAACTATGCTAAGGTTTTATTAGGTAGTAGCACAGAAACGGAAGAAATTGGTTTGCCTCAGCGCAATTTTGACCAGGCCAGAGTAGTTTTGCAACGGGCAATTAAGCTCAATGCAGACGATGCCCAAACGTATCAATTGATGGATGTGGCCTTGCACCATATTATTTTTGGAAATAACCGGTGGAGTGCACCGCACAATCCTTACTGGACCGAGCAACGCGTTATTGCCCAGTATAAATCTATGCCGGAAAGAACGGCTGAACGGTTGAATGCAGCTGAGCAGCGTGTGCGCTTGAAGGATGCCAATATGTTGCCCCAAGATTATAAGGAAGCGGCACTGATGTGCAAAGCGTTGGGCTTTGATAAACGGGCGGAAGAATATAACCAAAAAGCGGAAAATATGACGGCCTCTATAGAAGTATATTCGTATCAGGTGGAGTTAGCCAAGAAGCAAATTGCCGACAGTCTTTCTCAATCGGTCCGTCACAATGTTGTGCATAAGCAAGATAATCATGAATTGTTAGACGAAATGATTGATAATATGAATAAGGGTATGAAATAGATAAAACCCATCTAATTAAAAATAACCCCGCTGTGGCGGGGTTATTTTTTGGCCTCTTTTGCTATAATAAAATACTTTCGGAGATTGTTTGTTTGACAAATCCGAAGAAATTAAAGGGGGGAAATATATGTTCAAAAAAATCACAGGAGTTTTATTGGCAGTTGCGTTGGGACTGTTGTGTGCGTGGCCGGCTGCTGCCAAACCGCGTCCGGTTATGGGTAGTGAACAGCATAAAACACAGGACGTTTATACGGTAACACCGTTTACTGCTTTGTCCGTAAATGGGCAAACCGAGGTAGAGTTTAAGCAAGGCCCGGAGGGGACCTATACCGTTTCTTTTACAGGGCCTTATAACTTGGCCGAAATGGTAAATATCACCAGCAAAGACGGCACGCTGCATATCCATTATAAAGAGGATATCGCGGTATTGGGGGATCAGCACTTGCGTGTGTTTGTGACAGCACCGGATTTGAAACGTATAGAAGTGCGCGATAGCGGGGAAGTGCACGCACACACTGCGCTTAGTTTGACGGAATTAGAAATAATAGCTGACGGTAAATCGGATATTGAATTAGACGACGTGCAAGCACAATTTATCCGGGCGGAAATAAGCGGGGAGGCGGACGTGGAATTCCTCTCGCTTATGTGCCAAACGCTACAGGTAGCGGCTTCGGGCAATGCTTCGTTTGATGCGCAGCGTACCGATTGCGATACGGTATCTACGCAGGCTACCAACCGGGCTGAAATTTCTATTTCCGGTTTAAACGGTAAAACGATTACATCGGAAAATTGGCACTCGGCAGAAACGGAGCTGAAAGGCCGGGTGGAAGCGGCTTCTTTAACGGCGCGGGGCCACAGCCAAATTGATGCGGGTTCTTTGCAGGCGGAAAATGCCGATGTAATGGCGGAGCGTTCGGCACATATCGGGGTGCGGGTGTCGGATACGCTCAATGCCCAAACCGAAGGCCGCGGCGTGGTGGAGTACAAAGGTTGGCCGCAGCAAGTTAATCGCACCGGCAAAGGCACCGTCAAACAAAACCGCTAGTCCGGCATAACTTTGTAAGAAGCGGGGCGAATTTTACCCCGCCTCTTTTTAGAAATCCGCTAGTTTATAGGTATTGCAGATGGTATTTCCTGTATTGCCGCAATTGGTTTGGCTTCTGATTAATTCTCCGCCGAAACTTTTACAAATAGCATCTCCGCGGTCTTTGCGCGAGGCATACGTTATACAGCGGATTTGCCCTTTGGCATCTTGTAGAGACTGATTGGTGTGATTGCGGTGATATAAAGTAAATGCAGCAATACGCGTATCTCCTTCGTCATAATAAATAGCGGAAGTATAAATGTTTCCGATGGCAAACCCGGCGTGCCCTATGGATAACCCGCCGTCGTGTGTGCGCGGCAAATCGGTCGGCAGCGCTACGGCTAGTTGCTCCAAGTCGGTGGCATAATATCCGTTTTCCAAGTAAAAAACTTCTTGGGCATTTTCAATGCTGCGCGCGGTTTGTATCATGGTAGCGTAGCGGCTTTTATCCACGGCCCGTTGGTATTGCGGCAGGGCTATGGCGGCCAGTATACCGATA
>JAZNWO010000069.1:0-5063 GCA_045593365.1 Candidatus Avelusimicrobium sp. | reverse complement strand
AGGGTTCTTATTTTGTGTAAATGTTTTTTTCATAACATCTCCTTTCTTTCAATTTCCGGATACTAAAATTATGCCAAAAAAAAAAAACGAGTCAAGGGGGTGGTATTTTGACGCAGCAAACGGCATTCAAAAAACGGCACGTAAAAAGTAGCGTGCCGTTTTTTGTTTTTCAATCAAGAAGAATAAAAACAAGATTGGCCTTATTCAGTGCTTTTGTGAGAAATATTCCACTGATGGTGCCGTATAAAATGAGGAAAACTTCTGTCTCCGACAGATTTATTTCCCGGCATCCTCTTTGAGTTTTTTTTCAAATTCCTTGGCTGGCAGCGGGCGCGAATAAAAATATCCTTGCGCCATATCACACCCAATAGAGCGCAAAAATTCTGCTTGTTCCTGGGTCTCCACACCCTCGGCTACTACGCGGCAGCCTAATTCTTTTACCATGCTTACCAAGCCGGAGATAATTTGGCGTTGGCGCGGATTGCCCTCGCCTTTAGCCAAAAATTCTTTATCTAATTTCACACAGTCAAAATCTAAATTCTTGAGTACATTAAGCGAGGAATATCCCGCCCCGAAATCGTCCATTGCAACGGAAAATCCTGCTGCGTGCAAACTGTCTATTACGTGTTTCATCCGCTCTAGGTTGCCAAACACCACGCTTTCCGTCAATTCCACTTCAATAAACTCATGTGCCACACCGGCTTGATCGGTAATGCGCACTAGTTCGTCGGTAAATTTCGGATTTTCTAAATGCAGCCGCGAAAAATTTACCCCAATTGTAACCATCGGCGCGCCCTGTTCCTGCCAACGTTTGAGCAGCTGCACGGTGTGGCGCAGCATATACCAATCTAGTTTAAGCACAAAACCGTTTCGCTCAAACACCGGTATAAACCAATCCGGCGGGATCATCCCTTGCTTGTCCTGCTGCCAACGCACCAAGGCTTCCGCGCTAATAATACGCCCTGTTTTAAAATCATATTTAGGCTGCAAGTATAATTTAAATTCCTGATCTGCCAAGGCACGTTCCATGGTACTTTCAATGCGCTTCTCAGTTACTAGCTGGCGCAAATACGCACTGTCGTAAAAAGCATAATTACTGCCCGCACGCTGTTTGGCAGAGGCCCAAGCCAAATTGGCGCGGTCCAGCATAATGTAGAAGGGTACTTCCTCCTCCACCACATAAATCCCGCCAGTAAGCGAGAGAGGCAAGCCTTCCTTTTCCGCCACACAAACCCGGCCCGCCTGCAAGACCATTTTATCCACCCGGCGGCCAAGCTCTTCCCGGTCCGGACATACCAGCAAAAGCAAAAACACATCTGCACTCAGCCGGCAGAATAATTCTCCCGGTGTCAGCTCAGACTGCAAAGCTTTTGAAACCTGCTTAAGCACCTGGTCGCCTTGTTCAAAGCCATACATATCATTTACCGCTTTAAATTGGTTAATGTTTACCAACACAAGCGCAAGCGGTATGTTTTGTGCTTTCCAATCAGCCAGTGCCGTTGGAAATTTTAACCGAAACGCATTTAAATTATCTGTTTTTAACAGCGGGTCTACAAAACCCATTTCGTACAACTCCTTCGTACTCTTATGCTGCTGGCGTAAGATAAAAGCCAACAAGAATCCCAATACTACCAGAATAGACACGCACCATACCAAAGACATAAATACCAGCGATTTTATTTTTTGTGCAAAGGAAACTTCCGGCAAAATTGCAACGGCATACCACCCGTTATATCCTACCGGATAATAAGAAAGAAAGCGCTGTTTTCCGTCATAAATATATCCAAAAATTCCGCCTTTACCGTCTTTGATATTGCGGTACATTTGCTCCTTGGAAAACCGTTTATCCGGCAAAGATTCTTCTAATACTTCAAACGTATTATTCCGCGAGGCCGTCGGGTGGGACATTAAGACTTGCCCTTGTTGGTCTATCACTAAGGACAAACTGGTATCGGTTAATAAAAAATCCTCCAAAGCAGTTTGGTAAGAGTTTACCGGTTGCACCGCGAATACAACCTCCCAAGGCTGTTCGTGGTTTTCTACTACCGCCGCTAACAATAAACTTTCTTGCTCCGGATAGCGCGGGTGAGCAGTTTGATAAGATACAATAAATTTATCCTTTCGGACCGTATCTATTATTTCCTGCGATAAAAATCCTTTTTGTCTTATACCGTCAGAAAATACCACTGTCCCGTCTGAGAACTGATACCCTGTTAAGGAAAACAAACTTTGTTTGTTTTGATCCTGCAGGTAAGCAATAAGCTCCGCTGGTTTTTTAAGCACGGGGTCGTCTTGCAGAGAAACCGCCAAGGTTGTCAAAATTTTTTGTTGGGAACGAATGGCCCCACCCACATTATCAGCCAATTCATTTCCAAGTCCGTCCAAAATCACCCGCGCATCTTGGTCCAACCGGTGACTTACCTGCCACCAATACACCACTGAACCGGCCGCCACTGAAAGCGCAGTTACCAATACCAGTACAAAAATGCGTTTAAATCCTTTTCTTTTGTAGGCGGCCATGTTTTTCTCCGGTTATGACTTATTTGTTTTCTCATTGGGCATAGGAGCAGTCTTTTGGGCAGCCGCTTGTTCCGTACGGAAGGCTCCTAATACCTGTTGTGTATAGGCAAAAAACGCATACAGCGGATGAGCAGGATTACGTACTTCGGCCTCTGCAATATCCTGCGCACGCAATTCTCCGTTTCCCGATGCCGTAAATAAAGTAATGCGCTTTACATCCTGTTGTTCTTGCAATTTGGGCACTACCGGCAATTTATCTGCAACGGCAGCCGCTTGCTGTAATAGCAAATTGGCTTTTTCATGCACCGGGCCGGAAGTACCACCCGTAAATCCGCCAATACCGCTAGGACTGTTATTTTCAAAATATACACTGGCATTTCCCAGAGACGAAGCAGCTATCATCAAATGTTTTATTGCTCCATTAGCGTCCAATGCGGCCATTTCTACCCCTGCCACACAAATTTTTTGCGTACCAAGTTGCGGCACTTCCTTTTTGTGTTGCAAATTTTTTACATCCAGCCAAAAGGCTTTCATGGTTTGATAAGCATTATTCATATTCCCCCCTTACCCGGCTCTATATAGTTTAGCAAGTATTGGCCCGGTCGGATATAATAATTTTTTCCACTGGCTGCAAACGCAGAAAAATGCTACAGTAAAAGATAAGAGGAACGTATGCCAGCGAATAAACGGGTAATCATTTTAATGATGGATTCTTTTGGCATTGGCGGAGCAGAAGATGCCGCATACTTTGGCGACAGCGGGGCCGATACCTTAGGTCATATTGCCGTTGCGCAGGGCGGTATTCGGTTGCCTAATTTGGGGGCACTGGGGCTTTTTAAGGCGGCACAAGCTTCTACCGGACGTGAAATTCCGGCCGGGCCGCAGCCGGCAGCACAAATCAATTTACCGTCCAAGTACGGTTTTATGAAGGAAGTCAGCAAAGGTAAAGATACCTCGTCAGGCCATTGGGAAATGGCGGGTGTACCTGTGACGTTTGATTGGGGGTATTTTCCGCCAAAATATCCGTCTTTTCCGGCAGAATTGGTGGAACAAATTTGTAAAGAGGCCAATTTGCCCGGCATTTTGGGCAACAAAGCTGCGTCAGGCACGGAAATCATTGAAGAATTGGGTGAAGAACATATTAAAACCGGCAAACCCATTTGCTATACTTCGGTGGACAGTGTATTTCAAATTGCCGCACACGAAAAACATTTTGGGTTGGAGCGCTTGTATGAAGTGTGCGAAATTGCGTTTAAGCATTTAAAACCTTATAACATCGCACGCGTGATTGCGCGGCCTTTTGAGGGCGAGAAAAAAGGACAGTTTAAACGCACCAAAAACCGCCATGATTATTCCGTTAAACCGCCGCACGCGACTTTGCTGGACGTAATGAAAAACGCGGGCGGACAAGTCATTTCCGTCGGCAAAATTGCTGATATTTTTGCCCGGCAGGGCATCACGCGCGCAGTAAAAGCCTCCGGGCTGGAGGAGCTGTGGAATGTCACGCTGCAAGAAGTAAAAAACGCACCGGGCAATAGTATTGTGTTTACTAACTTTGTGGATTTTGATATGACTTGGGGCCACCGCCGCGATGTGCAAGGTTATAAAAAAGGACTGGAATATTTTGATACGCGCCTGCCGGAAATAGTGCCGCTGCTGCGGGAGGACGATATTGTATTTATCACGGCAGACCACGGCTGCGACCCCACATACAAAGGCACCGACCACACGCGCGAGCATGTGCCTGTTTTGATGTTCGGCCCGAAAGTGACACCGAGTTTTGTGGGCGAGCGCAGCACCTATGCAGACCTGGGGCAAACGGCCGCAGAATATTTAGGCTTGCCGCCGCTACTGAGTGGAAAAAGCTTCTTGAAATAATGGAAAAAACATCCGTTTCATTAAACCGAAAAGGTATATTCTATCGGATTCTATACAGAGTTCCTCTCTTCCCTGTATATTCCGCGCGGGCATTGCCAGATAAACTTTTACATACTTGTGTTCCCATATCCGAACTGTTTGTCCAACAGTGAAATTCCGGCAAATTAAAGTATTTCTCTAAGTATGGTTGCCCTGCTGTATGAGGTTCGCAAACAATAGAACCGGCATCCCAATCTACTGTTTCACATGTGTAATTGGTATATACCAATTTCCCGTCGTCATCAATGAAAGCCCCGCCCGGCATAGCAATATCCAAATCGTCTAAATTTAATGTATAGTTACCATTTGCTAATTTATATACATTTTCCGCGTCGGCTATTGCGCGCAATAGCGGCATCATATTCACGACGCGGGTTTTAGCCACCGCTACCCGGTATTGCTGCAAAGCTATGGATGCCAGTATGCCAATGATAAGTACAACGACTAACAGCTCTATAAGCGTGAATGCACGACTTTTCATAAGGTCTCCTTTATTTCAATTTCCGGATATTAAAATTATGCCAAAAAAAAAAAACGAGTCAAGGGGTATGTTTGGGTCCAGACACATTTGAGACTAAAAGCCCCGACGAAAAAGGGCTTCAAAAAAATATTTTAAAATATTTTTA
>JAZNWO010000068.1:0-13853 GCA_045593365.1 Candidatus Avelusimicrobium sp. | reverse complement strand
ATACACATTGTCCGTGCTGGTATTGAGTTGCCCTCCGGGAAGTTGTATATCCAAGTCTTCCAGTTTGGTGGCATATTGTCCGTTAGCCAAATGATACACTTCCTCAGCTTGTGCCAAGCTGTGTGCTAATACTTTAAGCTGCGTAAAACGCGCTTTCATAACAGCCTTTTGGTATTGTGGTAAGGCAATAGCAGCCAGTATACCAATGATAAGGACAACGACTAACAGTTCAATGAGCGTAAAGCTATTAGTAAATAGGGTCGTCATTGCCGAACCCTGCGGGCCGCCAAACACTCAGGAATGACAGCTTTATTATATTTTCCTTTTTTGATTGAAAATAATTTTTTCATTTTTCTGGCGGAAAAATGAAAAAAGCGCCCCTACCCCTTGACTCGTTTTTTTTTTTTGGCATAATTTTAGTATCCAGAAATTGAAATAAAGGAGAGAGAATATGAGGAAAGCCTTTACACTAATAGAGTTGTTGGTTGTTGTTTTAATCATAGGTATCTTGGCTGCTATTGCCCTGCCGCAGTATCAAACAGCAGTAGCAAAAGCACGTTACACGCAGTTGATGTTGGTAGGAGATGAAATTGCCCGTGCTGAGGAAGTTTATTATATGGCAAACGGAGAATATACTAATGATTTAGAAAAATTAGATGTTTCTTTCCCTACAAGTTCAAATTGGTATGTTGGAATAGATCTGGCTAGTTCTGCACTAAATGTGCATACTACTTCGTACACGTTTGGACATATTGTATATTTTCAGCACTCCTCTTATCCGGGACGGAGGGAATGCCGCGTATATAAAACCAATGGAAAACCGTATATGCATACAGTATGTAAGAATTTAACAGGTGATAAAAACGGGGGTACTACCGATGACCCTAGCGTTAGCCGCAGATATATTTTCGGATAGTAAAGCCTCCAGTTGTACTGGAGGCTTTAAGGTACTATCTACTAGGATTATTTATCAAACAGTTTTTCAAAAAAACTTTTTTGGCCGCCAGTTTCCTGAGCCAGTTGCTCTAACAATTCCTTTTGGCGGGCGGTAATCTTTTTAGGTACTTCAATTTGCACGCGGATCAGTAAATCGCCAAAGCCTTTTTTGCCTAATCTGGGCATCCCGCAGCCTTGCATTTTAAGCACTTCGCCAAATTGCGTGCCCTTGGGAATGGTCACTTCTATTTCCTTGCCCTCAATGGTAGGCACTTTCAGACTGCCGCCCAATACGGCTTGGGGATAGGTAATGTGTCCGTCCAATACCAAATTGTCGCCCTCGCGTGCAAAGACCTTGTGGTTTTTAACGTGAATTTCCACATACAAATCTCCATATCCTCCGCCATTTTGGCCGATGTCACCTCCGTTGGAAATACGCAAAGTAATACCGCTGCGCACACCGGAGGGAATTTTGACGGTTAGTTTTTCTTTCACGCGCTCTACGCCGGAGCCGCGGCATTTTTTACACGGTTTTTCTACCACTGTTCCCTTGCCGCCGCAATCAGGGCAGGTTTGGCGCATACTGAAGAATCCTTGCTGGTATACCACACTACCGCTGCCGTTACAGGAGCGACACGTTTTAACGGAGCTGCCTTCCTCTGCACCCGATCCGCCGCATACACCGCAGCGGTCCACGCGAGTGTAAGCAATTTCTTTTTCAAGCCCCTGATAGGCCTGCTCTAACGTAATTTCTACATCGGTTTTTAAATCTTCGCCGCGCCGCGGGCGCGGTTTGCCGCCACGGGCCGAGCCGAAACCGCCGCCAAAAAGATCGCCGAACACAGAACTAAAAATATCGCCCACGTCACCAAAGCCTGAGGCATTAAAACCGCCAAATCCGCCGGCACCCATGTTCACGCCGTCGTGGCCGTATTGGTCATACATTTGTTTTTTTTGCGGGTCGGATAAAACGGAGAAAGCCTCGT
The DNA here is from genome assembly GCA_045593365.1 of Candidatus Avelusimicrobium sp. Taxonomy (GTDB): domain Bacteria; phylum Elusimicrobiota; class Elusimicrobia; order Elusimicrobiales; family Elusimicrobiaceae; genus Avelusimicrobium. Next base: position 11,931 of record JAZNWO010000068.1, on the reverse strand, counting down.
TGACCTTCTTGAATTGTTCTTCGGCTTGTTTATCGCCAGGGTGTAAATCGGGGTGGCATTTCATAGCTGCCCGGCGGAAAGCAGATTTGATTTCCACCTGGGTGGACGTGCGCGACACGCCTAAAATTTCATAATAATCTTCTTTCATAGCGGTAGGCATAGTAGTAACTTTTATCTACATATATTTTATTAAATTTCTACCCGCTGCGAAAAGATGGTTTGCAAAGGTAGTATTCTCATCGGTCTGCTAAAACAATTAATTCATGAGCAGAGGACCTGGAAAATGACGAGTTTATGATATTTCCTTTGTAATAAACTAACCCCGCCTGTTGCTAGGCGGGGCGGTTAGGAGAAAGTACTACTTCCGGCTAGATTATTTTTTGTCACTGCAGTGACATAAAGAGGCCACATCGTTGCGGATATCCTCCAACTCCTGCTCGTGTTCCACTTCCTCTTGCATAATATGGCGCACAAGATGTCCGGTAATCATATCCTTGCCGCGTACGTAATTTAAGATTTTTTCGTAGACGGCTATGGCACAACGCTCGCCATGAATATTTTGCTCCAATAATTCCTCTACCGTCGGATTATCGGGCGGCATATACCCGCAGGTGCTTAATTTTTTCCAATTAGCCGGGTCTATTTCAGGTGTGCCTCCCAGTTCAATAATGCGTTTGGCCAGTTTGCTAGCGTGTTCTAATTCTTCGCCCGCATGTTCTTCCATTTCCGTTGTCAAAGTAGCACGCGGGATACCCACCGCCAAGCGCGCGCCAATCCAGTATTGATAATAGGCCAGCCATTCATCACAATAGGCTTTGTTGAGCATTGCAATCAATTTTTCTACGTCCAATCCTGCTTTTTCTACCATTTCTCTGCCTTTCATTCCCATAGGCGTACCCCCTTATTGAGTGTAGAGAATATTATACGGATTAAAAATTTTCCGGCAAGTGAAAAAATTAATTAGACAAAAAAGCTCCCCCAGCTTTACGCAGAGGGAGTGAAAAAAAGTACCAACTAAAAAGGCAACGCATAGGCTACCAATTTTTATGCCGCCAGTACATCATCACCAACCACACCGATATAATTCCCATCCCCATTAGCATCCAAAAAGCATCGGGGTGTTTAGACATTGGCAAGGCCACGTTCATACCGTACATACTGGCAATGAGCGTTGGCACCATAAGCGAAATGGTAATGATGTTTAGTTTTTTAATAAGTTGGTTCAAGTTATTGCTGACAATGCTGGCACGCGCTCCTAAGAGCTGCGCCAAAATGTTGGAGTGAATGTCGGCTTGGGCTTTGCACTGCAAGTTTTCTACGATGATATCATCCAGCATTTCCTCATCGTTTTCCGAGAATCCAAACCGTGCTGACAAGTTCCGCATTTTGTCAAACACAAATCCGTTAGCAGAAATAGCCTCAGCATAATACACCAAACTTTTTTCTAAGCTGACTAAATTAAGCAAATAGGTATTGTCCATGGATTCAGTCATCTTATCTTCAATTTCTTCCGAAATTAAATGGATAATGCGCAGGTGCTCTACATAGTGCGAAATGGAATTATACACTAGTTTTAAGAATACGTTTTTAATGGAGGTTACCGTTTGAAAACGCTTGCCGGTGAACAGCGGGATGTCCTCAGCCAGCACAATCACCAGTTTGTCCTCAAACAGGAAGGTACCTACCGAAGCGACTTTAAATTCTAATTGGTCCTTGCCGGAATAATTTTTTGGACGTTTGTAAATCATCACGATATGTTCCGGCTCAAACTCCAACCGCGGCAATTCATCTGGGTCTAATGCAGAGGCCAAAGTATGTTCGTCAATTTGAAAATCCGTCACCAAAGCACGCTGTTCCTCTACCGTCGGGTTGGTAAAGAGATAGACTTGCGCTTTTTCTTCCTCGGTCTGACTGAGTTTTTTATCTATGATGTTATATTTAGTCAACATAATTCTACCCGCGCGAATAAGGCTTCTTTTTATATGATAACACCTCGGGGGCGAGTTGTAAAGTTTTTTCCGTAGGTGCGAGGGGTACAGCAGATTTGCTATAGTATAAAAAAATACGTGTTTAAGGAGCAATTATGTCTATTCTTTTTTCTAAAAAACGTAAAACTACCTGCCGCGAATTATCAGGGGCAAAGGCCTATTTAAAGCACATCCGCTGTACTATCAAACTGCCTAAAAAAGCGATTGTATGTCCGCTTTCCTCTATAACAAAATATGTACTAAGCCAAGGTCATTTTAAACACTATTGGTGTGAAGCCGATATGTATGTAGACGAACAAAAAGGATACTGCTATGTAACAGGCGCGGGCATCGGAGCACCTGCGATGGCAACGGTGCTGGAAATTTTAATTGCATTAGGTGTAAAAGAGCTGCTGCTTATTGGCCTTGCTGGCTCCTTGCAGCCGGAAGTACTGGCGGGAGATATTGTGCTGTGCGACGGGGCACTGGCCGATGAGGGCATTAGTGCGCATTATGTGCCGCGGGAAATTTCTCTGCCGTGCAAAGAAATGCAAGCACGCCTGGGCAAAACTTTTGAAAAGGAAAAATTAAATTTTCACACCGGACTTACCTGGACCACGGATGCGCTATTTCGCGAGACGGTGGAGGAGGTGGCGTATTATCAAAGGAAAAACATTTTGACGGTGGAAATGGAAGCTTCGGCTTTCTTTGCGATTTGTGAGCAAAAGAAAGTAAAAGGCGCGGCGGCTTTTGCTATTAGTGATGAACTGTTTAATCTCAAATGGGAGCCGCACTTCGGCGAAAAGCCAGTAGTAAGTGCGATGCGCGCGGTATTTCACGCAGCTGTCAAAACACTGACAGGAAAAAAATAAAAAAAGATACAAAAGCCGCTAGTTTGTGTAGCGGCTTTTAAATCTGCTGAAATACCCAAAATTTTAATCCGTGGAGTTTTACTCTCTTACATCTACTATATCGAAACCTTGTCCTTCAAATCCTTTACAGATTTTATAACCAAAATCCGTGTAGGCATAACAACGGTTATACTCCCAAGAGTTTGATACCGCGTCTCGTTCTTTATGTAATTCATATTCTGTGGTTTCTTCTTGACAATCGCTGCAGTCACTTGTTGGAGAACACCGGTTAGCAGAAACCTCAGAAGTATCATCTAAAAGATAATAAAAATTTTTGGTACAATAAGCTTCTCCTCTTTCGTCCCAATGTCCGCCGGATAGTTCCATAATATCTTTTGGAGGAATATAGCTCCCCTCCACCGATCCGTTAGCCAAAAGATATAAAGACCAAGATTCGGTGGCGTGTTTTAAGTTTATTAAAGCTTCGCTGGCGCGAGCTTTTTCTACGGCTGCCCTATATTGCGGCAGTGCAATGGCAGCCAGTATGCCGATGATGAGAACAACGACTAATAATTCAATCAAGGTGAATGCTTTTTTCATATACTCTCCTATGTTTTCTTGTAACCTTGCAGCTTACGCGCAAGGGGTGTCAAAACGTGTTTCTTGCAACCTACAGCTATAGATAGTTTACCAAAAAAAAAAAACGAGTCAAGGCCTACCTTCACTTTTCCCAGTTTTACGCTAAAAATATGGAAATGTAAGTTAGGCAAATCCCGACAAATCAAAAAGTTGTCATTCCCGAGTGTTTCTATCGGGGATCTCCCTTATTGGTTGTATTTATAAGGAAAAGATCTTATTTAGTAAAGACAAGAAAGCGGGAGATTGCCGAACCCTGCGGGCCGCCAAACACTCGGGAATGACAAATTCCTTTTCTGACTGAAAACAAAAAACGGCACGCTACTTTTTTGCGTGCCGTTTTTTGGATAGTGTTTGCTGCGTCAAAATAGCACCCCCTTGACTCGTTTTTTTTTTTGGCATAATTTTAGTATCCGGAAATTGAAAGAAAGGAGAGAGAGCATGAGGAAAGCCTTTACACTAATAGAGTTATTAGTAGTTGTTTTAATTATCGGCATATTAGCCGCAGTGGCTTTGCCACAATATCAGAGAGCGGTGGATAAAGCGCAAATAACGAAAGTGATGCCGTTGGTAGATGCTATTTTAAAAGGGGAAGAAGTTTATTATTTAGCCAACGGGGAATATACCTTGGATTTATCAAACCTAGATATTGATGTTACTTCAAATTGTATTTGGGGGGGCAGTAAAAAACACCAGATATGGTGTCCGGGAATTGCATTAAATAACGGGCATACTGGCGGCTCGCCCGTTGGAGCATTGGAACTTATTTTTTGTCCTTCCGAACAAAATCCGTCGTCTTGGAGCAATTATATGGATTGCTATAATAAAAGAGAATTTGACGTTGCATTTACGTATCAACATCCCACAGCACATTTATCACAAGAGAACACGGGCAAAAGGACCTGTATAAGTACTTCTACCCGCGGGAAACACTTGGAAAGTTTGTTTTGTGCCTCTTAAATAAAAAACCCCCGGCGGTAACCGGGGGTTTGTAATCAAAAACTTCTTTTATTTTCCGAGCAGGGCCAACAAAACACCGGCGGCTACTGCACTGCCGATAACGCCCGCCACATTGGGGCCCATGGCGTGCATTAATAGGTAATTGTTCTTGTCATATTCCAAACCTACTTTGTTAGACACGCGCGCGGCCATTGGTACGGCAGACACGCCCGCCGATCCGATAAGCGGGTTGATTTTGGTTTTGCTAAATACATTCATCAGTTTAGCCAGCAGTACGCCGGACGCAGTGGCTACTGAGAATGCAATAATACCCAGTACCAAAATACCCAACGTTTCGGTTACCAAAAAGTGGTCGTATTGCAATTTAGAACCGACAGATAAACCGAGCAAAATCGTAACGATATTACAAAATTCATTCTGCAAGGTTTTGGATAAACGTTCCGCCACGCCGGATTCTTTGACGAGATTTCCGAAAGTCAGACAACCAATCAGCGGCGCCGCAGAGGGTAACAAGAACACGCACAATAACAAAATCGCCAGCGGGAATAAAATTTTCTCGCGTTTGCTGACCGGGCGCAACTGTTCCATGCGGATTTTGCGCTCCGCATCGGTGGTTAGCAGTTTCATAATGGGCGGTTGAATAACCGGCACGAGTGCCATATAAGAGTACGCCGCCACAGCAATAGAGCCCAACAGTTGCGGAGCTAAACGTGATGTCAAATAAATAGACGTCGGGCCGTCTGCTCCGCCGATAATGCCGATCGAAGCCGCCTCTTTAAGCCCAAAAGCAAAGATTTGTTTGTCGCCGATGTAAATATAAGACAGGCCAATCGCGCCGATTAGCGTAGCGAAAATACCAAATTGCGCCGCGCCGCCCAAGAGCGCCATTTTCGGGTTAGCAATTAACGGACCAAAATCAGTCATCGCACCCACCGCCATAAAAATAAACAGCGGGAACAAACCGGAATTGATACCGAAATTAAAAATAATTCCCAAAAATCCGTCCGGCCCGGCAATGGCTTCGCCCGGCGGCATGGGAATGTTGGCCAGCAGGCCGCCAAAGGCAATGGGAATTAAAAGCAGCGGCTCAAACTGTTTTTTAATACCCAGCCACAACAGAAAACAGCACACCGCAATCATGACGAGCTGTTGCCAACAAATGGTATACACGCCCGTGGTCTGCCAAATTTTTAGTAGTGCTTGCATGATATCCATAAGAACCTCTTATTTAATCTCCGCAAGCGGATGTCCGGTCTGCACTTGGTCGCCTTGTTTGACAAGGAAATGCACCGTTCCGTCGGCAGGCGCGCTAACGACGGTTTCCATTTTCATGGCTTCGAGTACCAACACTTCTTGGCCTTCTTTTACCGTGTCTCCGTCTTTGACAGACAAGCGAAGTACCGCACCCGGCAAGGGGGAATTTAACGTTGTTCCCGCTCCGCTTGAGGCTGCTTTGGCAGCGGGAGCGGCGGCAGCTTTTGCATCTGCCGCACCGACACCGATGTTATAGCGTTTGCCGTTGACAACTGCCACGCTGTCGCTTTCAAAAGATACATTGAAAGCTGTGTCGTCTACGGTTACTTTGCACGCATCGCCCGCTACTTTTTTGGTGACTTTGCGCACGCCGTTTACTTTTGCCTCGCCCTTAAGATACAAAATACCTTTGTCGGCGCAGGTGGCAACGATAAAAGCGTTTTCTTCATTGACAGGCAGGCCCGCTTCTTTGAGTTTGGCTTCTGCCACTTTTAAACCTTTTTTGGGGTTAGCATCATTGATTTCAAGCGGGGTCTTTTTGGTCGGTTCCATTTTCAATTGTTCGGCGGCAATTTTGACTACTTCCGGATCCGGCTCTACCGGTGTTTTACCGAAATAGCCGAGTACCATTTTGCCATAACCGTCTGTAATTTTCTTCCAAGGACCAAACATTACATTGCTGTATGCCTGTTGGAAATAAAATTGCGACACGGGGGTTACAGAAGTGCCGAACCCGCCGCGTTTAACGCATTCGCCCATGGCTTTAACCACTTCGGGGAATTTATTAAACGTACCGTTATCGCGCATCATTTGCGTATTAGCGGTTAAAGCACCACCCGGTAAAGGAGAGAACGGAATAATCGGGTTTACTTTGGTGGCTTCGGGCGGCAAGAAATAATCTTTCATGCAATCCTGGAACACATTTTCCGCTTCTTGTATTTTCTTGGGGTCAATGTCTAATGTATATTCACTGCCGCGCAAGGCGTGCCACATCGTCAAAATATCGGGCTGGCACGTACCGCCGGAAACGGGTTGCATAGATAAGTCCAAAGAAGTAGCACCGTTTTCAATAGCGGCTAAACAGCAGGCGATAGCATTACCAGCGGTTTCGTGTGTGTGGAACACGATTTTGATGTCTTTGCCTAGAAGCTTGCGCGCCATTTTCATGGTTTTGCCGACGGTAGTCGGAGTAGAGGTGCCGGACGCGTCTTTAAAGCACACGGAATCAAACGGTACGCCGGAATCTAAAATAGAACGCAAGATTTTTTCATAGAAAATCTCATTGTGAATTTTACCCGTGGTGTCCCAGCCAGGAGCCAAAGACATCATCGTTACGCAGACTTCGTGTTTAAGTCCGGCATCGTGGATACATTTGCCGGAATAAATCAAATTGTTGACATCATTTAAGGCATCAAAGTTGCGAATGGTGGTTGTACCGTGTTTGGCAAACAGTTGCGCGTGCGCTTTGATAACATCAGAAGACTGGCTGTCCAACCCTACCACGTTTACGCCGCGCGCGAGCGTTTGCAAATTGGCATCCGGCCCGGCGGTTTTGCGGAAGGTGTCCATCATGTCAAAGGCGTTTTCATTGCAATAGAAAAACAAGGCCTGAAAGCGCGCGCCGCCGCCAAATTCCATATGATTAATTCCGGCGTGACGGGCCGCTTCTACCGCGGGCATAAAGTCTTTAGTTAGTACGCGCGCTCCATAGACCGATTGAAATCCGTCGCGAAACGCAGTGAGCATAAAATCAATTTTTTTCATAATTTTCCTCTTTATTTAGTTTGAAATCTTTTTGCCGCTGCAATCGCAATAGCCACGAGCGTATTGTCAGTTCCGGCGGTGGCCGCTTGGGCTACGGCTTGCGGAAAGTATTTTTCCAATACTTTTACCAGCAGGCTCATCCCGTTCATTAACAAAACTAAAATGAGCAGAAAGACAAACACTACAGACATACCGATTACGGTAATGCTGAAGCTTTGTCCGAGTAAACTTTCACTCATATACACATATCTCCTATTGAAATAACCGTTTGTCCGGCGGGGGTATTGAGCACCAATTCTCCGGCGGACGAAATCGCTTGTACCGTGCCGCGCACGGGGGTTATGCCGTGGCGAATTTCTACCTCCTTTCCGATATACGGAAAGTAAGTTAGGTAATCGGTACGAATTGCGGAAAATCCGTTTTGCAAGACCTGTTCATAGTGTGCAAAAAAATGGTCTAAAATTTGTTGTAAAATTTTTTCTACGTCGCTTTCAATACCCAGCATAGCCAGTGAAACAGCGGGTTGCCCTGCGCGACTTAAATCTTGTTGCGCAACATTAACACCCACGCCAAGCACCAAGGCTTCAAATCCGTTTGCCGAAGTGACAGCTTCACTTAAAATGCCGCAAATTTTTTTGTTGCCAACCAACACATCATTGGGCCACTTGAGCTGTGCTTCTGCCTTTAACTCGCGCAAAGCTTGGCAAACAGACAGCGCCATTAGTTGCGTAAGATTATGTAAAAAGGCGGTTTGCGTAGGTTTAAGTACGACGGAAAAATACAGTCCGCCCAGCTCGGAAAGCCACGTGCGTGTTAAACGTCCGCGCCCGGCACTTTGCGTTTTGGCGACGATAATTGTTTGGTCTTGCATCAAAGAGCAACTGCGTTTTGCGTAGGCATTGGTAGAATCCAGCTCCTCAAAACGAAGTATATTCCACATATATACTATTTTACAAAATACGAAGGCAGCCGGGGGTGGCTTTGTGCAAATTCTTTGGTTATAATCCAAGCCAGCAGTAGGCGGAGGTCTCCTCATTTATATTCATTATAGCTGACAATTTCTTCAAATGGCTTGCGCGGATGCGGTTTATCTAACGCGGCATTTTCTGCCGGATAACCCACCGCAAACAGATGTTCGATTTTTTTACCAGTGGGAAGTTTAAAAAATTTTGCTGCTTTATCTGCATTAAACCAACCAATCCAGCACGTGCCCAAACCCAAATCCTGCGCGCGCAGTACAAAATGTTCACCGGAAATGCCCTGGTCTACCAAATAAAATTCCGTACGCCGGAAGAAATTACCCAGGCGGCTAGTGAAGTTGCCGCGATCCGATACTACGGCTACAATCACAGGGGCACCGGCTACCCATTTACTTATGTTGTATACGCCGCTAAAAACTTCTGCACAAAAGTCTTCTTTCACTTGCGGTTCGTCAATCACAATATAATGCCACGGCTGTGAGTTGCACGCAGAAGGCGCCAGGCGCGCTGCTTCCAAACAGGCATTTATTTTTTCCCGTTCTACCCGTTTGTCTGAAAATTTGCGCACGCTGCGCCGCGAGGCAATAGCTTGTTCCAGTTCCATATTTTTCCCCCTGATATGTGTATATAGTACAAAAAATTTGTTTGTAGGAACAGGAATTAATATATAATGTTTTTATATATAAAAAGTAGTGTATAATAATTATTATCCTATTTGTACTTAAAAAATCTTTCCGGGGGGAAATAGATGAATAAAAAGTCAAAGGGGGCGAAGCTCGTTTGTGACCATAAAGAGGCCAGTACCTTGGCAGCTTCAAGCATTATGCAATATTTCAAAGAACGGGATTGGAAAATAGTTTCCTTTTTTCCAAATTCTGTCTGTGCAACGCACAAAAAATGCAAGAAATAATTTAACGCAGGGCTGTATACAATAACCACGCTAAGATATAACGTACGCTTTTTCCGGCGGCTACCAGTGGGATAAATACCCAAATATTTATTTTTAAAATTCCGGCCGCTACAGTAACCGGATTGCCAATAAAGGGAACGCCGGATAACAAAAGCGTCCAAGCGCCGTATTTATGAAACAAGTGTTTCGTTTTCGCTATGTATTTCTTTTTGATAGGAAACCAAGGTTTATTTTGCCAATGTACCAGTGAGCAACCTATATAATAATTTCCTAAACTGCCCAAAGTATTGCCTATCGTGGCGGACAAAATCAGCAGCAGTGGATCTTCTTTTCCAATAGCTAATAAAGCAAACAAAAGCAGTTCTGCTTGTGACGGAAAAAAGGAAGCGGATAAACACGCTACAAAAAATAATAAGACTAATTCGTGCAGTTGCGGCATATTCTTTTAGTATGCCAAATCTAAAGCTCCCGCTGTGCTGCAAAAAGAGGTTAGTTAATTCTTTGCTGCGATGGCGCGTGGTAACTTGGGCAGCTGGCCGGGCAAATGCTACAATACAAGTATGAAAGCATACATTATAACGATTGGCGATGAGATTTTACTCGGACAGATTTTAGATACAAATTCCCGTACGGCGGCTGCTGCGCTGGCAAAGCTAGGGATAGATACCGTCGGGATGCAAAGTATTTCCGATGAACCGCAAGCGATTAAACAGGCAGTGGACGCGGCTTTGGCGCAAGCCGATGTAGTTCTGGTAACCGGTGGGCTGGGGCCTACCAAAGATGATGTAACCAAAAAAACATTAGCCGATTATTTTGGTACGCAGCTGGTATTCAATCCCCAAGCGTACGCGTGGGTGGAGCAAGTGCTGCGCCATTCCGGGCGGCTGCCGATGAACCCGTACAATAAAAGCCAGGCAGTTTTGCCGGCGGATTGTACAGCCTTGCATAACCGCAAGGGTACCGCCAGCGGAATGTGGTTCGAGCGCAAAGGAAAAATTTTAATTTCACTTCCGGGTGTGCCGTTTGAAATGCAACAGCTGCTGGCAGATGAAGTATTGCCGCGGCTAGAAAAATATTTGGCGGGTGATGAGGTGCGCTATCAAATGCTTACGGTGTTTGATGTGCCGGAATCAGAACTGGCACTGCAGTTAAATGACTACGAGCAACAATTGCCGCCGGGACTTAAACTGGCGTATTTGCCCACGCCGGGATTTGTGCGTTTGCGGCTGACGGCTAGAGGCCCGCAAGGGATAGCCGCCTTGTCTGCCCAATGGGAACTTTTAAAGAAATCCTTAAAGGGAAATCGGATGACCGAAACAGGTACGCAGCCGGAAAATTATTTTGCGCAGGAAATTGCAAAAAAGGGCGTCACAATAGCTACCGCGGAAAGCTGCACCGGAGGGAATATTGCTCATTTAATTACGCAAGTGCCGGGGGCGTCGGCTTATTTTTTAGGCGGGGTAGTAGCGTATGCCAATGAAGTCAAAACACAGGTGTTAGGTGTATCGGCGGCGGATTTGAAAGCGCACGGTGCGGTGAGCGAACCGGTGGCTTTGCAAATGGCGCAAGGCGTGCGTAAAATGACCGGAGCAGATTGGGCCGTTTCTACAACGGGTATCGCCGGACCGGATGGTGGCACGGCAGAAAAACCTGTCGGCACAGTGTGGATTGGTGTGGCCGGTCCGCAGGGTGCGATGGCACAAGAGTTTCATTTTGCTTTTACGCGCGAGCGCAACATAGCCAAAGCTTCTTTTACGGCGTTGGAATTATTACTGCAAGAAATTTCCAGAAAGAAGTTTTACAAATAGCTGTAACCTACTATTTTATAGGTGTTATCTGTAGAGGCTTGCTTGGATGTTTTTCCGGTTTCAGCTTGGCAAATTTGGTTGCGCCAGTCCGTTTTGTCTATTGTTCCCATAATCAAACAGTCCCGGCGATTAAGAGAGTGAATATAATACTTTCTGTATTGCATATTGATTTGATCATTTTGGCAGTAAGTGGCATTTGTTTCTGTCCAACAATTTCCCCAAGAGAAAGAGCGTTTATCAACATCTACAAATTCTCCGGGCAAATCTATGCTTAATTCATCAAAATCATCGGTATAATGTCCGTTGGCTAAATAGTAGACTTCTTGGGCTTGTGCTACACTTTCTACTAAAGTTTTCATAGTAGCGTATTTTGTTTTTGCAATAGCCTTTCTGTATTGCGGCAGCGCAATAGCTGCTAGTATGCCGATGATTAAAACAACGACGAGTAATTCAATGAGTGTAAAGCCATTATTAAATAGAGCCGTCATTCCCGAATGTCTCTGTCGGGAATCTCCCGTATTGGTGTCGTTTATTAAATAAGAAAATAACTCCATTATTTTGCAACTACCCAGGAAGTTGGAGATCCTGAGTAACGACCCCTCAGGATGGACCTTATTTATGATATTGTTTATTATTTCTCTCATATATTCTCCTATATTTTCTTGTAACCTTGCAGCTTACGCGCAAGGGGTGTCAAAACGTGTTTCTTGCAACCTACAGCTATAGATAATTTACCAAAAAAAAAAAACGAGTCAAGGCCTCCCTTCACTTTTTTAAGTTTTACATCTAAAATATGGAAAT
>JAZNWO010000067.1:0-1773 GCA_045593365.1 Candidatus Avelusimicrobium sp. | reverse complement strand
CTAAAAACTGTCAAATTTTGCGAATTTTATGTTTGCATTTTTGGCTGTTTATTAGTTGATTTGTCATTGTGAAAAAAATTCCACTTGACTTGTTTTTTTTTTTTGCTAGCATTTTTTATATGGTTCGTATGGGGGGATATGTCCGGCCTTCCTAACGCGCCGTATAAAAGCTGTTTGCTAGGTTAAATTACGTAATAAAGGAGATTAAAAAACAACATGCAACACAGAAAAACCCGGCGGGGTTTCACGCTAATAGAAGTGTTAGTCGTGGTGCTGATTATCGGTATACTTGCCGCAATCGCACTGCCTATGTATAACCGAGCGGTGTTAAGGAGCCGCTTTAACGCGCTTATGCCAATCGTTAAAGCCATGAACGACAGCAACGAAGCGTACTACTTGGAACACGGTAACTATACGAGTAACCCGCAGGATTTGCCCGTGCAAGGGTTAAGCGAATATCCGACGGGAACTGAGTTGGAATTAGGTTCCAATATGGATTATGCGTACGTGCTTGCAAGTAACGCGTCTGCCAGAAACAATTACATTATGTACCAAAAGCACAGCACCAATTACCCCGGTGAAATCCATTGTGAAGCTATCACGGGTGATGACCTCGCGGAATATATCTGCGAAAGTGCGGGCGGTACGCAAAACCTCGGCACGACGTTAACGGAAGGCTATACGACGTATGTAATAAGCGGAACGGGAGCAGGTTTTGCGCCGGGCGTAGATAGTAATGGCGGCGGTGCGGAAGTAAGCTGTGATGCGGCAACGGCATTGGGCTTAACGTGTAACATTACCACAAATGAGCAAGGTAAACAAGTAAAGCAAATCTGTACTGCTTTTGGTGTATGCCGCACGAAAACGTATAATGAAGATGGCAGTTACACGAGTGTAACGTGTCAAGCTAATAATAGCGGAGTGTGTACGGATCAATGGAGATCTGCTACGTATGACGCGAATGGCAATCAGCTGACTAGTCGGTATTGCAGCAGTGTGGATAGCAGCGGAAACTGTACGGCGTATAGCAGTGGTTCTAACTACACGTATGACGCCAATGGCAATATGCTGACGAGGCGGACTTGCAGCAGTGTGGATAGCAGCGGAAACTGTACGGCGTATAGTTATGGCAATGAATTCACATATGACGCAAATGGCAATAAGCTGACAGCTCGGCTATGCAGCAGTGTGGATAGCAGCGGAAACTGCACGGCGTATGAAAGTTATGATAACTATGACTACACGTATGACGCGAATGGCAATCGGCTTTCGCAGCGGGAATGCAGCAGTGTGGATAGCAGCGGGAACTGTACGGCGTATGATGGTGGAGAAAACTCCACGTATGACGCCAATGGCAATATGCTGACGGAGCGGTGGTGCAGCAGTGTGGATAGCAGCGGAAACTGTACGAAATATGGTTCTGGTAATGACTATACGTATGACGCGAATGGCAATCAGCTGACGTATCGGGAATGCAGCAGTGTGGATAGCAGCGGAAACTGTACGGCGTATAGTGGTTATGGTTCTAACTACACGTATGACGCGAATGGCAATAAGCTGACTTGGCGGGAATGCAGCAGTGTGGATAGCAGCGGGAACTGTACGGCGTATAGCAGTGTTGATTATTACACGTATGACGCAAATGGCAATAGGCTGACGGAGCGGTATTGCTACAGTGTGAATAGCAGCGGGAACTGTAGGGCGTATAGTAATAGTGGTGCTTATGACTACACATATGACGCCAATGGCAATAGGCTGAAAGTCGGAGGCCAA
>JAZNWO010000066.1:0-19389 GCA_045593365.1 Candidatus Avelusimicrobium sp. | reverse complement strand
TTGATTGAATTATTAGTAGTGGTATTAATTATTGGTATATTGGCTGCCATTGCGTTGCCGCAATATCAAAAAGCAGTGATGAAGGCGCGTTTTGCCACCTTAAAAAATTTGGCTGAAAGCATTTCTCAAGCACAAGAAGTGTATTACTTGGCTAATGGAGAATATGCGGATGATTTTGATAAATTAGACATAGATTTGCCCGGCGGATACACAGAGGTGCCGGATGAAAGAGGCGCCCATTATGCGTATGGCTGGGGCTGGTGCCGAACCTTCTCTGATCAGGGAAGGGCAGAGTGCTATAACAGCACTATTTCTATGAGCTATAATGTGCGGTTTACTGTTTTTCCGATTAGAAAGAGAATGTGTATAGTTCGCGGCTCTGAAGCCCCGTCAGATATGCCTGTTCAAAATGAAATCTGTAAAAACGAAACGGGAAAAAATACCTTTAACCATGGCTCCTATCAAGATGGTCCTTACACGGAATGGCTGTACTAAATTAATTTTTAATACTTAAATTTTTATTTTTCTTTCTCAAAAACAGGGGCAATATGCGGGCTGTTAGCGGCTAATTCTTTAATGGGTTTAATAGCTTTAGCCTGCGAACACAAGGTGCACGGCCCGCCAATGCAGCCGCCCTTGCAGCTCATTACTTCTAACAGTTGGAAATCGTTGCCAATGCCTTTGGCGTGTGCCTGCAAAATCAGCATGGCTTTTTTATCCAGCCCGCTAATGGTTTGCAATTTAACAGGCCGCTTGCCGTTAATGGCGGATTCTACCGCCTGGGCCACGCCGCCCGTTACGCCGTAGTAGCGGCCCTCACCGGAAACATTCTCGTCTAAGGCAGCAGCCGGGCATTGTGCCGGATGAATGTCGCGCGCGTCCAGTAAGGCTTGCAATTCCTCATATGTGAGCACGTAATCCACATTGGGGTCCTCTAGTCCTTCCACGCGTTTGGCCACACACGGCCCGATAAAAACGATCGTATAACCCTCTTTCTTTTCTATTTCTGCGATATAGGACATCGGTGTGTGGGTATCGGAAACGTGTTTCTTCATACCCGGCAAATGCTTACGCACCGCTTGAATCCACGCCGAACAGCAAGAGGTAGTCATAAAGCTCTCGCCGCGCTCCAGGCGCTCCACCAGTTCCTTGGCTTCGCGGGTGGTGGTAATGTCGGCGCCTTGGGCCACTTCGCTGACTTTGTCAAATCCGGCTTTCTGTAAAGCGGTAATTAGTTGGGGCAGGGTAGCGTTTTCAAATTGTCCGGCAATAGACGGGGCGATGACCGCGCACACTTTGTCTGATTCTTTCATAACCCGTAACACATCTACCAGCTGGCTGCGCTCGGTAATAGCACCAAACGGACAGGCATCCATACAATGTCCGCAAGAAATACATTTGTCCGGGTCAATTTGCGCCAGGCCATCTTCGGTTTTATGGATGGCATCCACCGGGCAGGCCTGCTCGCACGGAACCGGAATATAAATAATGGCATTGTACGGGCACGCCGCGCGGCATTGTCCGCAATTTTTGCATTTATTGGGGTCAATGTGGCTTTTGCCTTTGGTAATAGTAACCGCGCCGAATTTACAAGCTGTTTGACAGGTACGGGCTAAACAGCCTTGGCAGGCTTCCGTCACAAAATGATGGGCGCGCAAACAGCCTTTGCACGCAATATCTAGCACAGTAACCGGCATACGGGGCATTTCCCGGCGGGTAAGGGCCTGCTTGGCGTAATCATTTAAAGAGGTGGCCTCATCATCCATTTCTACGGCGCTGCCCAAAGCAGCTAATACGCGTTCGCGAAAGACCGCCCGCTCCTTGTAAATACAACAACGCACATCGGATTTAGCATCCTGTGGAATAACATCATACGGAATGCGGTAGGCGGTAGTTTCCAATTTGCCCGCATCAAAAAATTCAACTACCTTGCGTAAAGCGGTTCTTTTAAATCCTAAGGCTTTATTATCGTTCATATTTTCTATATTCTACCATATTTAAATTGCTTACTTGGCAGCCAGGCGCAAGGTGGCGGAAAGCGGGCGGTGGTCAGAGGAGTGTAAGGGTAATACTTCCGCCTGCTGCAGCGTTAATCCGCGGACAAACAAATAGTCCACGGGATGACTCAAATACCGGGTACGGGTGTCTGGCGTAAACGCAACTTCGGACAGACCCCATTGCCGCGCGGCCTTCTGCAAAATGCGTATGCGGCTCGGGCTCCAGGTGTTGAAATCTCCAGCTACCAGCACCGGACCGTCAAATCCGCTAATGAGCTGTGCGATGAGCTGTAAAGTTTTTTCAAATGGTTTAAGCCGGGTAAAGTTAATCGCGTGCGTATTGATTACACACAACCGGGTGCCGGCAAACGGATAAACCAAGCGTAAGGTCATTTTGGGTAAACCCACTATCGGTTCGCGTACCGGGGATTGGCAAAGAATATCTTGCACAGCCGTGCGGCAACCGGCAGCTACCCCGGTGGGGAATTTTTTGATGGGAGAGAGAAATCCTGCCGCGGTATGCCACGCCAAACCGCTTTGATGCAAGGCTTCTAAGACGGACGGGCTGAGGCGTACTTCTTGTGCCAGGAATAAATCATGCTGCTTACACAAATGCAGAAAATCCTTCCTCCACCCGGGCCGGGTTGCTTTATGCCAATTCCACACGCATACCCGCAGAGGACTAGATAATTCAGAATGCCCCGGAGCCGGGCCGGATTGGATAAGCGGTGCAGCGGGGATCAAGGGATGTTTCATCTTAATAATAGGGGGTTAATAATCTAAAGGTATTGTATAACAGTGCACGTGTGAACGGAACGCGCCTTGTCGGTACTACAGGAACGGAATTTTGTTTTTTATGTTCAATAATCCGGCGTACCTGTTTAGCCAAGGCCGGGTCGAAACATTCTATATTGCTTTCAAAATTGAGTTTAAAACTGCGCACATCCCAATTGGCAGAGCCTGCAAACAGCCAGGCATCATCTACTAAAAATAATTTGCTGTGGTCAAACGGCGGGGTCGCACGGTACAAATGTACACCCTTGGACAGCAGCCGCCCAAAATTGGCCCGCATGGCCCAGTCCATCCCAAAAATATTACTTTTTTGCGGTAGAATAATTTCCACTTGTACGCCGCGCATAGCAGCGGTTTCCAACGCGGACAAAATTTCATTTTCCGGTAAAAAATACGGCGTGACAATTTGCACACTTTTTTGCGCACAAGCTAAAGCGCCCAAACAAATCTGCTCTACTTTTCCATAATCTGCGTCGGGGCCGTCCGGCAAAATGCGCGCGGGTGTTTTGCCGCAAGCGGCGGCATTTGCCGCTTGACGCACCGGAGAAAAAGCCGCTTTTCCGGCAAAAACCCAGTCCTCCATAAACAGCTGTTGTATTTGTTCAATTATGGGGCCTTTTATTTCAAAAGTAACATCTTGGATAGGTTCTTTGGGACCATGTAATAACAAATTGCCTTGGGCAATATTCATGCCGCCAAAGAAAGCAGTTTGTCCGTCAATCACCATCATTTTACGGTGATTGCGTAAATTAACAAAGGGCAAATTAATAGGCTGTTTGCTAGGCAGGAATATGGCAATTTCTATCCCCGGCAGATGTTTGAGCGCGTGGGCTATATTAGGCCGGCTGTAATTAATTCCTACACCGTCTACCAATACCCGCACCCGCGCACCGTTTTGGGCTGCTTGCTGCAGGGCAGAAATAAATAATTGTCCTGCAGGGTCGTTATTAAAGATGTAGCTGGCCAGCAGCACTTCCCGGCGGGCTTTTGCGATAGCGGCACACATCCGGGGATAGGCTTCATCTCCGTTACATAAGGGAGTTATATAATTTCCCAGTGCCAGCCGTTGCGGGTGCACCTTATATCCCAGGCGTAACAGCTGGATAAAGGAGGGGGGAATTTCCCGTTCAATTTCAATGGCAGTCTTAGGATGCAAGGTAACCGTGTGGGTACGTCCGTTTTGCAGCCGAATGGCTTTGCGCCGGATGCGGTTAATACCTAGCAGAACATAGATAATACTGCCTATCGCCGGAGCCAGCCACACCAGCCCCGTCCAACCAATGGCGCTAGATACATCCTCTTTATGCAGCAGAATATGGATGGTTACGCTGATTTGCAAAATAGAAAAAAGTACTCCGGCTATGGTAAATGAAAAAGTATCCATAATATCCCCCTATGTCTAAATTATAAATCATTATAGGCTGCGAGGCGCGGGTAAGAAAAGGTTATTTCTGTTTTTTGTTTTTGACCGAGTCAGGCAGCAAAGCTGGATTAGGGTTGACCACGCGCGGCATATACGCCCGGTCCCAAGCGGTGCCTCCGAATAATAAGGCTTTGCGCGGAGCGGTCCGGGTTTTGGCCGGAGCGGTGCTGGCAGTAGTGGCGGCTGAAGTTTTTTGTGCTTGCTTGGCCTGGCGGGCTTTTATAAATTCCTCTTTTTGTTGGTCTGTCAAAAAAGTTTGGGCCAGTTGTTTATTTTCAAACAAAAGCCAAATGGTTTTATCAGCCGAGGATAAACGATATAAAAAAGTGCCCGCCGGAAAAGATGTATCTTGCTGCAAGGTCGCCTGATTTTTATAGAAATTTTCAAAGGCGGTTTGCGCCAGGCCGATGTTGATATGGTATTTCTCATTAACAGCCAGCACGTCGGCCGGAGTAGCGGCTACGGCAAGGAGTGTTTGGGGAGATTTCGCGCGGAATAAAAATTTACGAAATTGTGTTGCGTCTCCATATTCCACCAAGGCGTAAGTATTTGTTTGGTTAGAGACCGTTCGGTCCTTGGTTGATACAATAGGCATCCGGTAGAGAAGCTGCTCGCGGGTCGTGCCGCGCCAGGTGCGGGCCAGTTGCGTCGCATTTATCTTCCACAAGGCCGTGTCTGCCGGAGAAGTATCCGCGGCGGTTGCGTCTCCGTTTAACTCAATGAGAATTTCATCCTCCCTACTGGCGTTAGTGCACCATCCGGTACATACACTTAAAAAGAATATCGCGCAACCCAAATATTTTTTCATACAGGTAGTCTACCATTTTTCAAAAAATGATGTACATTTTGGGATCTTATTTTTTGTCGAAAAAAATAAAAACGGCGTACTATTTTTTGAAGGCCATTTGCTGCGCCAAAATACTATCCCTTGACTCGTTTTTTTTTTTTGGCATAATTTTAGTATCCGGAAATCGAAAGAAAAGGAGACCTTATGAAAAGTCGCGCATTTACGCTAATAGAGCTGTTAGTCGTTGTTTTAATTATCGGTATTTTATCTGCCATTGCCCTGCCGCAATATAATAAGGCGGTGGAAAAAGCAAAAGCCACCCAAGCACTTACCTTGCTCAAATCGGCTTATCAGCACGCAGCAGTTTATTATTTGGCAAACGGGGAATATCCGAACAGCTTTGCGGATATGGGTTT
Source organism: Candidatus Avelusimicrobium sp. (assembly GCA_045593365.1). GTDB lineage: Bacteria > Elusimicrobiota > Elusimicrobia > Elusimicrobiales > Elusimicrobiaceae > Avelusimicrobium. The sequence continues at coordinate 13,974 of JAZNWO010000066.1, read as the reverse complement.
TGAAGTACCTTGGACTGGAAGTGAGAAATGGAATACACTTGATGGTGCGAAGGATACCAAATCTAATGGGGAATGGTCATTACAATTGTACCAGATGCAAAGCGGAGGGTTGGAGTTGTATGTAGGACGTATCAGCGGAAAGTATAAAGGAGCTGGATTCACAATGACAGTAGTCAACCCGGCCCAGCAATTGGTCCGGAGCCTTATCCGCTGTGCAGAAAGAACAAGCCAGGGAGTTACTTTTTCAACAGATCTTCAGGCCGGGGATTATTGCACCAAGGTGCTCAATGCTACTGATATAACACCCGCCGGTACAAGTACTTACCGCGTTTATCAGTTACCATAAAAGTAAGAAACGCAGCACGGCAACGCGCCTGCGTCGGTATTCAGTGGCGATTCCTTACGGGGCTTTCTTTTTACAAAATAAAACCCACCTTACGGTGGGCTTCATTTTCTAAAAAGTGGACCCGACAAGGATCGAACTTGCGACCTCCTGCATGCCATGCAGGCGCTCTCCCAGCTGAGCTACGGGCCCGAAAAATCGGGAATTGCTACCTGTATAGTATAGCAATTTTTATACAGTTTGAAAAGATTTTCTTTTTTGTTTATAAAAAATTCTTAACTGTTTTTTAAAACTTTTTCTACAGCTTGAATTACCATTTCCGGCGTAATAGCCTGTAAGCAACGGTTGGTATCATACAAAGCGCAGCGGCTCATCCAATCCGGCAGTATGTTCATACACTCCTTACAAGGACCCGCCTGCAAATTGATATTGCGCGCATAGCCAAAATACGCCACCGGAGTGGGGCCAAATAATACCACCGCCCGCGTGCTAGTTAAATTAGCCAGTTGCGTCATACCGCTTTCGCTGTCTACGTGTAACAGTGCTCCCTCTAAGATATAAGGTAAATCTGCCACGTCTGTTTTGCCTACCAAGCCTACGTCGGCAAAATCAAACGGTGCGCTGTTGGAGCCGCCCAGCTGTACGATTTTAATATCCGGAAATTTTTGCTTAAACAGTTGGCCGAATGTGGCCCAGTGCGTACGCGGCCAACAGCGCGTAGCGGCGCGGCCTTGCAAATCGGTGTTCGTATTTGTGCCGTCGTGAATAGTAATATATTTTTGTCCGGCAAGACCTAAACACTGTAGCGTGCTGTTTAATTTATCGGTACTTAGTTTAATGGGAGCGCGGTCATTTTGCCCGACGGCAATTCCAGCGGTCAGCCCCATATTAGCCACGCGTGAGGAGCCATACGCTACCGAAATTTTAGCCCATGCGCCATCTAAGTGAGGAGTATTTTGGAGTACTACTTCTAATTTTTGCTGCAGGGCGCGCGCCTGTTCAAAATCCTCTCTCCACGCTGGTGCAAACTGTTGCAGCCGTGCCACATCTGTGTGGTCAAAACAAAAAGCATGGCAGCCGGAAATGACTAAATCGTATTCGCGCGGGTCATACTTGCGGGAAACGAAACCGTCAATGTAACCGTCGGAAAACACCATATCTACTACCTTTTTGTGGTCATAGCAAAAATAAATTTGCGCCTGCGGAAATTTTTCCCGCAGCCGCACCACAAACAGCCGCGCCATACATACATCGCCAATGCCGCCACGCACGTGCAACAATAGCTTTAAACGGTCCGCAGGCTTGGGGGTTGGTGTTTTAAACAAGCGGCGAAAAAATAATTTAATTTGTTTTTTGCATTTCCGGCGCTGTAAATTAAATTTTTGGGCGGCGCACACGACCCTGCTGTTTTTACCATACAGGGCGGCCAGTTCGTGCAGTTGCAAAAGAGCCAGTTCGAATTGTTCCTTACTCATCATAAGCAGGTACTCCTGTTCATTTTATGCTACAATTGTATCATATTCCACCCAACTGGGAGGGGCTGATGAAAAAGAATGCCATTTTCTTCTCTTGTAACGAACGCTTTTTATTCACGCTGGCGGTGGCACTGCTTAGCCTAAAAGATCACAACGCCAAGCTGCTGGAAAATACCGATGTACTAGTGTTTCATCAAGGATTTACCGAAGAAGACAAAGCCTTTTTAAACCGCATTTTGCCCTGCCAATTTACCGAATATAAATTTGCGGTGCAGACCAATTTTGAGCATATTAATTTCAAACATTTTACGCAGCTTACTTTTGCGCGCTATGAAATTTTTGATTTGCTCGATACCTACGCCAAGGTGCTTTACATTGACGTGGACGTGATGATTGGTGGGGATTTGTCCTACATTTTTGACAATTTCGGCTCCAAAGGCGGCGTAGCGATGTGCAAAGATACGCAAAAGGGCCTGACGCTGATTACCAAAAATTTTGTCAAACCGCTGCCGCAATATGATATGACAGTACCTTGTTACAATGCCGGAGTAACCCTGTTTACTGACAAAATTCCACACCGTAAAGAGTTGCGGATGTGGTGTTATCATAAAACGGCGGAGTGGTTAGAAAATTTGGTCTGCCCGGACCAGGGCGTAGTCAATGTGATGTTGCAGGAATTTAAGATACCGATTGAAATTTTGCCGGATATTTGCAATTGTCTGCCGTCTAATCCGAAGTATTTGGATAAGGACCGGCGGGACGTACTGATTTATCATTGTGCTGGCGGCGGTGTGCGTTTTTGGACGTACACTTATAATGCCCCGTGGCAAAAGTATTATCGGCAGTATTTGGCGATGGGCGGAAAGCCGCACACGGACCAAGAGCACGCCTGGCTGCAGTTTATCAAGAAACATAACTTGCAGCGGTTTGATTTTTTTGAGCGTTCCCCGGACCCGAAAATGCACCCGGCCCGGTTTTTGAAATATGTACTTACTTGGCCGTATAAGTATATCCGGCGTAAGAGCAAAATCAGCTGCAACAAGGAGGAAAAATAATGCAGAAAAAGATGTTAGTTTTTGGCGGTGCGGGTTATATTGGCTCGCATACCGTAAAACATCTGTTGGAACATGGATACAATTGTGTGGTGGCGGATAATTTAGTTTGCGGCCACGCCGAAGCGGTTTTGCCTCCGGCAGTATTGGAACGGGTGGATTTAAATGATCCCGTGGGATTGGAAAAATTATTTTCTAAGTATCAATTTGACGCAGTATTGCATTTTGCGGCATTTGCGGCAGTGGGGGAAAGCGTGGCAAATCCGCAGAAATATTACCAAAATAATGTGGCGGGTACACTTAATTTGCTGGCAGCTATGAAAAAGCACGGCGTAAATAAGATTGTGTTTTCCAGCACGTGCGCCACATACGGCGAGCCGCAATATACGCCTATAGATGAAAAACACCCACAAAACCCAATTAACCCGTATGGCCGCACCAAACTAATGATAGAACAGGCTTTTGCTGATTATGCTAAGGCGTATGGATTGAAATACATCGCTCTGCGTTATTTTAATGCGGCGGGAGCTGCGGCAGACGGCTCTATCGGGGAATCGCATGACCCGGAATCACATCTTATTCCGCTGATTTTAAAAACAATCAAAGGGGAGCGTTCTTGTATTAAAATTTTTGGTACAGATTATCCTACCCCGGACGGTACGTGTTTGCGTGATTATATTCACGTAGAGGATTTAGCGGCTGCTCACCGGTTAGCAGTAGAAAAGCTGGACCAGTATAGCGGATACATTAACTTGGGAACAGGCATTAAAACCTCTGTTAAGAAAATGATTGCAGCTGCAGAGCAGGTGACGGGCAAGAAATGCCCAGTGGAAGTGGCGCCGCGCCGCGCCGGAGACCCGGCAGAATTATATGCTGCTAACGGAAAATCTAAAGAAATTCTGGGCTGGGAGCCGAAATATATCCACATTAAAGATATTATTGCTACAGCTTGGCATTGGGAAACACATAAAAAATACTAATCCGGTCTGGCTGTTTTTCGGCGACTGAATTGGCCTCAAGGCTGCATTTTTACACCCCGTGTGTTTGACACGGGGTTGGTTTTTTGTACGCTGCTTGTTTGCCCCCTTTAGTCGGGGTTTTTTGGTTTATCTTTTTTGCCTAAAGTGGCGGAAAAATTGTTCTACCCCTTGACTTGTTTTTTTTTGGTACACTTTTCTTATGTTGGAATGAAAAAAGGAGGGAAGTGTATGAAAGGTCGTGCATTCACGCTAATAGAGTTGTTAGTGGTTGTTTTAATTATAGGTATCCTGGCTGCTCTTGCTTTACCAAAATACCAAATAGCTGTGGAAAGAGCGCGCGCTACGGAAGCATTTCTTTTGCTGAAAAGTTTAAAATCAGCACGAGATGTTTACCAAATTGGCAAACCCTAATGTGGCGGCTCCGGATTTAAAAGAGTTGGATATAGAAATACCTGGTTCAGAAACAGCACCGGTGGTAGGACATACCTATCATCCTTTCTACCAAACTAAATATTTCCAGGTAGGTTTATTAAGTTCAGGTAATCCACACGCTTTTCGGGTATCTGGTGGAAACCTTTTGTATACCTTGGCCTATTATGATAGTGAAAATGCTTACTTTTGTCATACAGGGAATGGAGGAAGTAGTAAATACCTGTCTCTTTGCAAGTCCCTAGGGGGTGTGGCTTCTGATGCTTGTGGAAATAGAGAACCCGAAACGTGTTTTCGCTTGCCCTAAAATACGAGCTATAAAAACCCCCGCTTGAGGCGGGGGGTCTAAATGAGTAACAATTATCTGCCGGAACTTTCAATCATTTCCTTTATTTTTTCGTTAAAAGCAGACTGTTGCATCAATTCCTCTACCGTAATTTGCATCCGGTAGCGCCAGTAATGTTTTGGATTGGCAGGAATGTTAATGCGTTCCTCTTCCGGATATTTGGCGTGCAAACTTTCATCTATAGACGTCCAATCCTGCCAGCTGATTAAAGTCAGCATAGACGGGCTCTGCAAGTGCATCCGTAAGATTTGTTCACAGGCATCTGTCGGTGCTTGCGCTGGAGCTTCGCCTTCGCGCTTGAGCACTTCTGTCCAAAAGCGCTGCGTCAGGGCAGGATTCTCTTTCCACCAGGCACGCAATACGGACATATCGTGCGTAGATGGCGTAGCCACTGACAAATACGGATAGGTTTGGGTATCGGCAAAGGTTTGGCCCAGCTGCTTGGGCATACGCTGTATTTCTAAGCTGAGCATTTGTAATTCTTGCATGACTTCCGGTACACAATGTGGAATCATTCCCAAGTCTTCTGCACAGCATAACATAGCGGTAGACTGAGTCAAAGCCGGAAGTTTTTCAAGTGCCTGCTGTTTCCAAAACTCCTCATGGCGGCGGTAGAAATACTCGTTGTATAAACGGGTATAAGCCTCGCGCTGTTCCTCGGCTAAGGCGCGGAAGGCAGGCGTATCTAAGGCACCAATACGCGGGTGATATAGTTGTGCATTCCGGTGGTCGGGCACGAACAACACATTGGCGCACAAGGCATATAAACCGTCGCGTAACCGCAGCCATTTTTCACGGGTTTTGCCTTCAAAAGCGGTTTGGATTTTGCGTTGTGTGTCATAATCTTGTTGTAAGAGGTAACCATTTTCACTGGGGAGTAAATAATCCTTGCGTACGCGGTCGGCCTGGTCTGCAAAAATTTCCTGCAATACCTCCTCGGTAATAAGCGGTTGCGCGTGCGACGGCTGAAAATCAAAACCGAAACTGCGGATTTCTTCCTCACTCAATGGTAATGCGGGAGAAAATTGGCCCAAAACGCCTTGCACTGCTTCCATGGGAATTTCCCAAATACGGAAGAAACCCAGTACATGGTCAATGCGATACGTATCAAAATAATGGGCCATATGACTGAGACGCTGTTTCCACCACGCATAATCCTCCTCCGCCATTTTTTCCCAATTATATGTCGGGAAACCCCAATTTTGTCCGGTAGCGGAAAAATCATCCGGCGGTGCGCCTGCCTGCGCATTTAGGTGGAACAATTGCGGCATAGACCAGGCATCTGCGCTAAGCGGTGAGACGCCAATAGCAATATCTCCTTTAAGGCTGATTCCATGTTCGCGGGCATACGTATGCGCCTGTGCTAACTGGGTATGCAATACATATTGTACATAGAAGTAGAAATACGCACTAGAACGTTCCGGCGAAGTTTGCGAGAAAAAGTGGCGCATATCATTTTCCGAAAATTCGCTATATTCTGGCCATGTACGCCAGTCCGGTGTTTTGAATTTATCCCGCAAGGCAGAGAACATTCCGTAGCACGGCAGCCAATGCGCATTTTCATTCCAAAAATCGCGGAAAGACAGGCTGCCCAGGATGGCTTGCCCTTCTTGCGCATACGCCAAACGCAAGCGCTCTAGCTTTAAATTTAATACTTCCTCGTATTCTACCAAGGGCAGTGTGTTGAGTTTAGTGCGGCGTTTTTGAAATTTCTTTTCTCTGGAAGGGTCCAACACGGGCAGTGTAGACATATCGGCATACAACGGATGCAGGGCGTACACGCTGACGCTGTTATATGGATACGAATCCATCCAGGTGCCCGTCAAAGAAGTATCGTTTACAGGTAGCACTTGTATCATTTTTTGGCCAGTAGCGGCGGCCCAGTCCACTAAGAGTTTAAGAGATCCGAAATCTCCTACGCCCCAATCTTTTTCGGTGCGGATAGAGAATACCGGCAACACTACACCTGCCTGATGTATTTCCGGCAGCGCAAATTTAGGTGTCAGTTCGTGGTAAACAGCGGTTTGTGTGGCTTGCGGAGCACCGGACAATAAGTGGTTCGGGCCTTCTTCCCACAAGAACGAGCCGTCAGTTTGCTGCAAGATAAACTTATATTCCAGTGGAAACGACAAAGCGGCTGCATCTAAAGAAATAGCCCATTGACCGGGACCGACTGACTGCAGCGGCAGTGCACGCTGCACATCCCAATTGCCCAAGGCATCACTTTGTCCGCACAAGAATGGTTTTTGGCCTTTTGTTAATCCGGGGAAAAATACCTGCAAAATGATATTGGTTTCAAAAATAGGCAACGGAGTTATCGCTTCCATAGGGGTAAAAGCGGCACTGTATTTCCAAGATTCTTTCGGTAAGGTGCGCCACCAGTCATACAGATGATATTCCGTTTGGGAAGCAGACAGCATCACTTGGCGCGGAAACACATTCCATTCCCGGCGGGCTACTTCTCCGTTTGCCAGTACGTAATAAGCATAGGTCATAGTAGCATTCTCTGCCAATTCCATTTCAACAGAACCTTCCCAATGAGTGGCATCTGTACTTTGCAGGTCTACTACTTCACGAATAGGAGCCTGCGATGTTTGAAGAAACAAAACCGCACACAAGCCTTCTTCCGGCTGGGTTTGGTAGGGGATGTGTAAGTGAATTTTCATAATTATGCTCTCTTGGTAATAGTATTATCCTGTACAAAAAAAGTAAACCAGGCGGCCAATAACAAACTCAGTCCGCCCACGCCTACCGCGGCAATTGCGCTGCCGTTTAAGAAATATTTCATAAACGGGCCAAAGAACAGATTGACGCAGATTTGCGGAATTACAATAAAAAAGTTGAATACGCCCATATAAAAGCCCATTTTTTCGGCGGGCAAACAATTAGACAGCAGGGCATACGGCATAGATAAGATGCTGCTCCAGGCGATGCCGATACATAGCATCGGAAAGATAAGTCCCATCTTGGTAAACGTAAATCCAAACAGGGTAAGTCCTAAAGAGCCCAGGCCTACCGCACCGATGGATAAGCAAACGATGTGAATGTATTTGGCAGAAAATTTTGTTGTCAGCCACAACAGCGCAAAGGAAAAAGCAAATGCTACGCCGTTATAAATACCAAAACAAGAGCTGCCCCAGTTGGCTGCCTCCTCAAACGCAGCCGTACCGGGCGCGGCGTGAAAAACACCCGCTGCGATGCCTGGTGTAAAATAGACCCACATAATCATCAGCGCGGCCCAGGTAAAAAATTGCACCACGGCCAGGCGGCGCATGGTACTGGGCATAGTAGAAAAAGCACTCCACATTTCGGACAAGGTTTTGGAAAGGCTGCCGCGCTGGCTTTGCAATTTTTTGAAAGCCTCCATATCATGCGGTGGGTATTCCGGGGTGGTCTTGACCGTTATCAAAATAGCGCTCATCAATACGACTGCGCCGATGTAAAAGGAATATTTTACCGTGTTAGGAATATGCCCTAGCGGTGCCTCGGTACTAACGCCTAAAGAAGTTAAAATTTGCGGTAAGAAGGAAGCAATCACCGCGCCGGCACCAATCATAACGCTTTGCATTGCGTAGCCGGTTTTGCGTTGGTCTTCCGGTAAAATATCTCCCACGAAGGCGCGAAACGGTTCCATGCTGACATTGACGGAGGAATCCAGTATCCATAACGCCAACACAGCCATCCAAATAGCAGAGGCCTGTGGCATTAAAAACAGTGCTATCATGGAAAAGATAGCGCCGCCTAAAAAGTACGGCCGCCGACGGCCCAGTCCGCACCAAGTGCGGTCGCTAAAATATCCGACGAGCGGCTGTACCAAAAGTCCGGTCACTGGTGCAGCCAGCCACAGCAAAGCGATTTTTGATTCCTCTGCTCCTAAGCGCATATAGATTGCGCTCATATTATTCATCTGTAGTGCCCAGCCGAACTGAATCCCAAAAAAACCTAAACACATTAGCATAATTTGCTGGAAATTCTTATGCTCATGTTCTTGTTGCATAGGTCCTCCCCTGTTTCATTTTTTCCTGATACTTTCATTATAACATCATTTTGGGCAGGTAGGGGGGCAAATTTTTGTATAAAATTGCTATGATATAGAAAAGGACGTTTGCAAAAAGCACAGGATAAGGGAATGTATGGAACCGGAAGCATTAGACAGTGTTAATGAATACTTTAAGGATTTGGGACATATCACACGGGAAATGGACCGTGAGGAAATTAGTGCCTTGTGGAAACAAATCAAGAAAGGCAACGCCGCCGCCAAAAACCGCATGATGGAAATTAACTTGCGTTTGGTTATTCCTACTGCCAAACGATTCCACCGGCCCGGCATGGAACTAATGGATTTAGTAGAGGAAGGAAATTTGGGACTGATGCAAGCGATTGAAAAATTTGAGCCGTCCAAAGGGTATCGCTTTTCCACCTACGCAGTATATTGGATAGAACAGTTTATTCGTAAATATTTAGAGGAGCAATCCGGATCTATTAAAATCCCGTCGCACGCGTGGGGCAGCCTCAAGCGTTGGTTTAAGGTGTGGAACAATTTGAAAGAGGAAAACGGGCGTGACCCGTCCTTGCAGGAAATGGCTGCGGAACTAAATTTAAGCGCGCGCAAGGTGAAGGCTATTATGGAAACTATCAATGCGGCGATGGGGGTGGAATCGTTAGCTTCTTTAGTGGGAGGAGAAGAGGAGCTAACCTTGGAGGATATACTGAGCGACGACGGTAAAGGTAATCCTCACGATGTGATTTTGCATTCGGAAAATGCCAACGTATTGCAGGAACATTTGATGGCCTTGCAGGACCGTGACCGTGAAATTTTGTCTTTGCGTTTTGGACTGCTTGATAATGAACCAAAAACCTTAGGGGAAGTAGCAGAACAGGTGGGTTTGTCGCGCGAACGTGTGCGCCAGATTGAGGAGCGTGCCGTACAGCAATTGCGTAAGGCCGCACAAAAAGCAGGTCTGTTAGAAATGGTGTCTGTGGACCACCGCACGCGTAATTTGCATACGGGAATGTCCATTAAACATAAAACCAATATTTTGGGCGAAGTAATTGATCAAGGACCTTTGGCACGTTTTTTACGCCGCAAAGCTGCCGTGCAAGAAACAAAAACTTCGCGTAAAAAAATAATTCGAAAACCGACTGCTAAGAAATCTGTTTCTAAAACAACAGCGGGAAAAGTAACGAAGAAAAAAACGAAAGCTATTTCCAAAACTAAACGGAAGTAAAATTATCTACCTGTTGCTCTATTGCCACGACAAAATACTCTTGTGCTGCCGAAGGATAAATAAAATCTTTTGTAGCAGTACGGATATTCACAGTAATTTACAGTATCAGCATACTGTCGCCAAAGGAATAAAAGCGGTATTTGTTTTCCACTGCAATGCTGTAAGCGCGGTATATAAAATCCTCGCCGGCAAAAGCGGTTACCATACACAGAGGCGTAGAATCGGGAAAGTGAAAATTGGTAATAAAACAATCAATCGCCTTAAATTGATATCCCGGATAGATAAATAAGTCTGTCCATTTTTTCCCGCTTGCGGTTACGCCGTTTTGCGTGAAACTTTCCAACGTGCGTGTACTGGTTGTTCCAACGGAGAAAATGCGTTTCTTAGCGGTGCGGGCGGCATTGATAGCAGCTGCAGTTTGCTCAGGGATTTCCGCTAGTTCGGGCAACATATGATGCTGCTCGGGCTCCCCGCGCAGCGGCTTAAAGGTGCCCCAACCCACGTGCAAAGTGATATACACAATCTGCACACCCTTATCTTTTAATTTCTGTAAAAGTTCTTGCGTAAAATGAAATCCCGCCGTCGGGGCAGCAATAGAGCCCTCGTATTTGGCATAGACGGTTTGATAGCGTTCTTTGTCGGTAGACAGACTGGGAGTTAAGCCCTCATGCTTGCGCGCTTTTTCAATGTAAACCGGTAGCGGCATCAGGCCGTTTTCGCGGCAGAACGGCAAGATGTCCTCGTGATTAAATTGTACCAGTACTTCATTTTCCGGCGTTTTGCCAAGCATCTTGCCCGTTAAACCGCCTCCGAAATCCAGCTCGGCATTTTCCTTGTAATCGCGCGTCAGCGTGGTCCACACGTGCGGGTCTTTTTGCGGACGGACGAGCAGAATTTCCACCTTGCCTCCGGTGGATTTATGCGCAAATAATTTGGCCGGAAATACTTTGGTGTTATTTAATACGAGCACATCTCCCGGCTGAAAATATTCGTAGATGTCGCGGAAAATGCGGTGCTCAATTTGACGGCTGTCGCGGTGCAAGACCATCAGGCGCGAACTGTCGCGCGGTGTGGCAGGCTGCTTGGCGATGAGTGGGTCAATGTTAAATTTTTTAAAGCGTTCAAAGGCCATAATTTCTCACAAGGTTGTCAGTGTGGCAGACGGAAAATAATTGATTAAAATTTGTTTGTAATTCTTGCCGTTTTCGGCCATTCCTTTGGCGCCGTCCTGGCACATTCCGATGCCGTGCCCGTATCCGTGTCCGGCAAAAGTAAATCCGGCGCTGTTTTTGCTAATAGAAGTAATTTTGCAGCTCTTTAACAGACCTGCCCCGACGGCCAAGCGAAATTTAGCGCACGAGAGATTTTTGCTTCCTTTGGCGGTTGTGAATTGCAACGTGACGGCGCGTTTGGTGCCGGTACGCTGCGCAATTTTGATTTTTTTAACGGCACCGGACAAACCGTTTTTACTGGCGAAACCGTTGATAGATTTGGCGGGAATGGAGGCTTTCCACGTGTAACTTTTGCTGTGCGTATCTGTTTTACAGGAAGCGCCCTTAAGCGGTTTAATGGTTTCGGACGAGCTGCCCGTCCAAATCTTAGCATCGTCCGTGCCGCCGCCGCAGTTGGCGTGATAATAGGTATTAAACAGCTCGCCCTTGTAAGTAAGTACTTGCCCACGCGTACTGTTGACTGCTTCACGTACGCTGTCATATACCTTGCCGGAGCCCTTGTACATTTGGCTGCGCGTGTCGTTGTATAAATCAAAACCGGCTGACTTGTCCTTTAGCTGCATACGGGTATAAGTACGCGCGGCAACAGCTTGCGCCTTTAAGGCTTCTAGCGGCCAAGTATAACTCATTTCGTAAGGCAGTACCCCTAGCAAAAAATCCTCTAAGTCTGTATATTCTACGACGGATAAAGTATTGCCGGACGGAATTAAATAGAATTTTCCGGTGTACGTGTTATTTTGGAAAGTCAGCCGGACGCCTTTGGCGGGCGCGATGACCAGCGGTTCTTGTGAGGTCAACGCTCCTACACGCAAAGTACCCTTTGAAACCAAAGAGGCCGTCAAGGTTTGAGGTTGGCTTACTTTATATTTTTTACCGCCGTTTGCCGGATAAAGGTATACCTTGCCGGAGGTTTGTATTTGTATAGATTTGAGATTATCGGCTAGTTGCACCCGTACCGTTTGTGCCGCGTGTACAAAAGCAGCGCAAGATAAAACAGCGAACAGTAAAATGATTTTTTTCATTTAGAACAACAACCCTTCATGGTGCTTTTTGCCGAGGTGGTCGTAAGCTTTTTTAGTAGCCACGCGCCCGCGCGGTGTGCGTGCGATAAAACCAGCTTTAATGAGATATGGCTCAATAGCATCGGTCAGCGTGTCCACAGCCTCGGAAACGGCAATAGCCAAATTATCCACGCCCACCGGGCCGCCGCCAAAGCGGTCAATTAAAGCCTCTAAAATGCGTTTATCTACGCTGTCTAACCCTTCGCTGTCAATGTCTAACGAGTTCATAGCCAGTACCGCAATTTCTTCAGTAATTATGCCGTTTCCTTTGACTTGGGCAAAGTCGCGTGCCCGGCGCAAGAGACGGTTGGCAATACGCGGCGTACCGCGGGAGCGTTTGGCAAGCTCGCTCAGGCCTGCGCGGTCAGCGGCAATGTTGAGCAATTTAGCTGAGCGTGCCAAAATATCTGTGATTTCTTTAATCTCATAAAATCCTAAATTAAATACAATACCAAAGCGGTCACGCAGCGGACCGGTGAGTAACCCGGAACGGGTAGTGGCACCGACCAGCGTAAATTTAGGAACAGCCAGTTTAAGCGTGGTAGAGCCTGCGCCTTTTCCCGTATTAATAAAGAAAGTAAAATCCTCCATAGCCGGGTACAACGCTTCTTCTACGGCAGGATTTAAGCGGTGTATTTCGTCTACAAATAAAATATCACCGTCGGAAAGCTCGGTGGTCAGCATGGCGGCTAAATCACCTGGACGTGCCAAAACCGGGCCGGAAGTTACTTTGATATTGACACCCATTTCTTTGGCTAAAATGTTGGCTAGTGTAGTTTTACCCAGGCCCGGAGGGGAATAAAACAAACAATGGTCCAGCGCTTCGTTGCGGGTGCGAGCCGCCTCAATAAAAATGCGCAGATTTTCCTTGAGCTTGTCTTGCCCGACAAATTCGTCTAGCGTACCCGGACGCAAGGCCGCTTCCAAACCGCCTTGTTCGTCGGCCAGTTGGTGTACATCTAAAATATCGTTTTGATTGTTCATTTTTTTAGCACCCGCAACGCTTGCGTAATTAGATTTTCAATTTTTTCATTGGGTTCGACGCCGTTTTGGTACAATTGTTCCAACGCGCGGCGCGCTTCGGCGGCGGAATATCCTAGCGCCGTCAAGGCCTCTAATACTTCGCTCATGTACGGTGCATCGTCAAGCACTTTAATTCTGGCACCGCCCTGTATGCTGACAGCATCCATTTTGTCTTTGAGCGAATTGATTAATTTCTCCGCAGTTTTAGAGGTAAAACCAAAAATACCCGTTAAAATTTTGGGGTCGCGTTTGATAATAGCATTATGAAAATCCGCTACGGAGCGCAACGCTTTGTTTAAAAATTCTAAGGCTTTTTTAGGGCCTGTGTTGGGAATAGCAGTTTTGAAAAGAGCCCATAATTCTTTATCTTCTTTGGACAAAAAACCGTATAACATAGTCCCATCGTAAGGGGAAATGGACTCAGCAATATACAGTGCCGCTTCGCGTCCGGCTTCTAATTCGGATAGGCTGTTTTTAGCCATATTGACTTCATAACCTATTCCGCCGCACACAACGATGACGCTTTCTTCTTTGACTTCCAGCAAAGTGCCCTGTAAATATGCAATCATAGATTTATTTTAGCATATATGGGCAGCCGCTGGCGGGTCGGTTTAATAGGTGTTGTTTGCTTTAAAATAGGTCTTGACTCATTTTTTTTTTTTGGTACACTTTTCTTATGTTGGAATGAAAAAAGGAGGGAAGTGTATGAAAAGCCGTGCATTTACGCTTATAGAGCTGTTAGTCGTTGTTTTAATCATCGGTATCTTGTCGGCAATTGCTTTGCCCCAATACCGGGTGGCAGTAG